>NZ_JBIBGE010000004.1:0-249594 GCF_042956345.1 Pseudomonas sp. NPDC008258 | reverse complement strand
TTGGCGCGAGTAGTATTTGCCCTACTGAAAAGCGGAGACGAGTATCGATCAAAAGCCGCTTAAAAAACTTCCCTAAAACCATAGAATCTCCCACAAAAAGCGGGTTTGCACGGTCCCTGTGGGAGCTGGCTTGCCGGCGATGGGGCGCGCAGCGGCCCCGGCAATCTCAAGCCCGCAGTGAAACCACCGGCCACCCGCGCTTCTCGGCCTCGGCCCGCAGGTTCGGGTCGGGGTCCACCGCCACGGCATGCGTCACCCGCTGCAACAACGGCAAATCATTCATCGAGTCGCTATAGAAATAGCTGTCCTCAAGATCAAAGCCGTTCTCCAGCATCCACCGCTCCAGGCGCGTCACCTTGCCTTCACGGAAACACGGTATATCGGTACTGCGCCCGGTGTAACGGCCCTCATGCACCTCGCATTCGGTTGCCAGCAGCACGCGAACCCCAAGGCGCCGGGCAATCGGTGCGGTGACGAAGCGGTTGGTAGCGGTGATGATCACCAACTGGTCGCCGGCTTCACGGTGCTGCTGCAGCAAGGCCAGGGCCTTGGGCAGGATGATCGGCTCGATGCAGTCGCGCATGAAATCGCGGTGCCATTCATCGAGCCGGGCCGCAGGCGTAGCCGCAAGGATCTCCATGGAGAAGGCCAGGTAGGCCTGCAAATCCAGGGTGCCGTTGAGGTAGTCCTGATAGAAGCCATCGTTGCGTTGTTTATAGGCAACCGGGTCGAGAATGCCGCGCTGGCAGAGGTAGTCACCCCAGGCATGGTCGCTGTCGCCACCGAGGAGGGTATTGTCCAGGTCGAATAAAGCCAGGCGCATCGCAGTCACTCGCATCAGCTACAGGGTGGCCCGCAGAATACGGAGTTTTCACGCGGCTGCACATAAGCTTGGCCGGCGCGTTGCTGCGCTCGCAAGCTTTGTGGAACAATGCGGTGACATGCGTTTGCGAGGTTGCTGCCGTGATCGACCCGGATGGTTTTCGCCCCAATGTCGGGATCATTCTCACGAATGATGCCGGGCAGGTGCTATGGGCTCGCCGGATCAACCAGGATGCCTGGCAGTTTCCCCAGGGGGGTATCAACCCTGACGAGACGCCGGAAGATGCCCTGTACCGCGAGCTGAACGAAGAAGTTGGCCTTGAACGCGATGATGTGGAAATTCTTGCCTGCACCCGCGGCTGGTTGCGTTATCGTTTACCCCAGCGACTGGTCCGTACCCACAGCCAGCCGCTGTGCATCGGCCAGAAGCAGAAGTGGTTCCTGCTGCGCCTGATCAGCAACGAACAGCGGGTGCGGATGGACCTGACCGGCAAGCCGGAATTCGACGGCTGGCGCTGGGTAAGCTATTGGTACCCGCTGGGCCAGGTTGTGACATTCAAGCGCGAGGTATACCGGCGCGCCCTGAAAGAGCTAGCACCGCGCCTGCTGACGCGCGACTGACGACGGAGTTCGACCCCGAGCCATGCTCAATACGCTGCGCAAGATCGTCCAGGAAGTAAACTCCGCCAAAGATCTCAAGTCGGCGTTGGGGATCATTGTCTTGCGCGTCAAGGAGGCCATGGGCAGCCAGGTCTGCTCGGTCTACCTGCTTGACCCGGAAACCAACCGCTTCGTGCTGATGGCTTCCGAAGGCCTGAACAAGCGCTCCATCGGCAAGGTCAGCATGGCCCCCAACGAAGGCCTGGTCGGCCTGGTGGGCACCCGGGAAGAGCCGCTGAACCTGGAAAACGCCGCCGACCACCCGCGCTACCGCTACTTTGCCGAAACCGGTGAAGAAAAATTCGCCTCCTTCCTTGGTGCACCGATCATCCACCACCGCCGCGTGGTCGGGGTATTGGTCATCCAGCAGAAGGAGCGCCGCCAGTTCGACGAGGGCGAAGAAGCCTTCCTGGTCACCATGAGCGCCCAGCTTGCCGGGGTAATCGCCCACGCAGAAGCCACCGGTTCGATTCGTGGCCTGGGGCGCCAGGGTAAAGGCATTCAGGAGGCCCGCTTCGTTGGTGTGCCGGGTTCACCGGGTGCCGCTGTGGGGCGTGCCGTGGTCATGCTGCCACCCGCCGACCTGGAAGTGGTGCCGGACAAGACCGTCGATGACATCGACGCCGAACTCAAGCTGTTCCAGAACGCCCTAGAAGGCGTGCGCGACGACATGCGCAAGCTGTCGGCCAAGCTGGCTACCCAGCTGCGCCCGGAAGAGCGCGCACTGTTCGATGTGTACCTGATGATGCTCGAAGACGCGGCCCTGGGCGGTGAGGTGACCGAGGTCATCAAGACCGGCCAGTGGGCCCAGGGCGCGCTGCGCCAGGTGGTGGGCGAGCACGTCAACCGCTTCGAGCTGATGGACGATGACTACCTGCGTGAGCGTGCCTCCGACGTCAAGGACCTTGGCCGGCGCCTGCTGGCCTACTTGCAGGAAGCCCGTTCCCAGTCGCTGGTGTACGCCGACAACACCATCCTGGTCAGTGAAGAACTGACCCCGGCCATGCTCGGCGAGGTGCCGGAAGGCAAGCTGGCTGGCCTGGTCTCGGTACTGGGCTCGGGCAACTCCCACGTTGCCATCCTGGCCCGCGCCATGGGCATCCCTACTGTGATGGGCCTGGTCGACCTGCCTTACTCCAAGGTCGACGGCATCGAGATGATCGTCGACGGCTACAAGGGCGAGGTGTTCACCAACCCCAGCGATGTGCTGCGCAAGCAGTACAGCGAAGTGGTCGAGGAAGAGCGCCAGTTGGCCAAAGGCCTGGATGCCCTTCGTGAACTGCCGTGCGTCACCCCCGATGGCCACCGCATGCCGCTGTGGGTCAACACCGGCTTGCTGGCCGACGTTGCCCGCGCCCAGCAGCGTGGCGCCGAAGGGGTTGGCCTGTACCGCACCGAAGTGCCGTTCATGATCAACCAGCGCTTCCCCAGCGAAAAAGAGCAGCTGGCCATCTACCGCGAGCAGCTGGCGGCCTTCCACCCGCTGCCGGTTACCATGCGCACCCTCGACATCGGCGGTGACAAGGCGCTGTCGTACTTCCCGATCAAGGAAGAAAACCCGTTCCTCGGCTGGCGTGGCATCCGCGTCACCCTCGACCACCCGGAAATCTTCCTGGTGCAGACCCGCGCCATGCTCAAGGCCAGCGAGGGCCTGAACAACCTGCGCATCCTGCTGCCGATGATCTCCGGCATCCACGAGCTGGAAGAGGCGCTGCACCTGATCCACCGTGCCTGGGGCGAGGTGCGTGACGAAGGCACCGATGTGCCGATGCCGCCGGTGGGCGTAATGGTGGAGATCCCGGCAGCGGTGTACCAGACCAAGGAGCTGGCGCGCCAGGTGGACTTCCTGTCGGTGGGGTCCAACGACCTGACCCAGTACCTGCTGGCGGTGGACCGCAACAACCCACGGGTCGCCGACCTGTACGATTACCTGCACCCGGCGGTGCTGCAAGCGCTGAACACCGTGGTGCGTGATGCCCATGGTGAAGGCAAACCGGTGAGCATCTGTGGCGAGATGGCGGGCGACCCGGCGGCGGCCATTTTGCTGATGGCGATGGGCTTCGACAGCCTGTCGATGAACGCCACCAACCTGCCGAAGGTGAAGTGGATGCTGCGTCAGGTGAACATGGGCAAGGCCAAGGAACTGTTGGCCGAAGCCTTGAGCCATGACAACCCGCAGGTTATCCATAGTTCGCTGCAGTTGGCGCTGAAGAACCTTGGGCTGGCGCGGATGATCGGGCCTGGGGCCAATAAAACCCTGTGATTCAGCGGTTGCCCTTACCGGCCTCTTCGCGGGCTTGCCCGCTCCCACAGGGATCGCCGCAGTACCTGTGGGAGCGGGCAAGCCCGCGAAGAGGCCGGTAAGGGCAACCTCAAAAGATCAGACCAAAAGCTCAACTTCCCCCAGATGCCCACCAAAGGGCCCGAAACTGCGCTCAATTAACTGCCTTCTACCCTGATCATCCACAATCAGCACGGTACTCGCCCGCGTCCCATAATTCTGGCTGGCAATAAACACACTCGACAGCAGCCTCTCGGTCGCCAGCCCCACGCCTGTCTCCGGTAGCTCCCCATCAGCCGCAGGCTCGCCATCAGCCAGCAACGCCAGCAATCGCGCCGGCTCGGGCGTGTCCAGCAACCTCTCCAGCCCGCTTCGCGCCTTCACCAGCTTCGGCCAAGGCGTGTCCAGCCCGGCATTGGAAAGCCCGTAAACGCCTGCCTCAAGCAGGCGTGGCGCCGCGTCCCGGGCATTCAGGTAACCCAGTTGCCGCTCGTCACCTACCAACAGGTTGAACCCCGAATACTGCCCGTTCTGGCTGGCCACCTGGTCCAGGTAAGCCTCAACCCCTAGCTCGCCCTGCAAATACGCCGCCACCAGTTCACCCCGCGAGCGGGCCCCCAGCGGCTGGCCCGGGTCGCGGATATTGGTCAGCGCCGCAAAGCGCCCCTGCGGTCCCACGCCCAGCCAGGTACCACCGGCCTCCAGGTCGCGCCCGGCATACACCCCGGGCGCATCCTCCCAGGCAGCCAGGGCCTGGGTAGGGCGGGCATGGAACTCGTCGCGGTTGGCCGCGACGATCAGCGGCAGGGCATGCCCCGGCCGCCAGGCAAATACGATCAGGCACATCGGTTGGGCCTCTGTGTTTCTTGCCACTGTACCCACAGCGGCGGGGCGGATCCATCCTGACACAGAGTTCACTAGAGCCCCGAGCCCGGCTTCCGTTACCATGCCGGATTGTTTTTCTGGGGAAGCCGAATGGAATTCGTGCTCTATCTGCTGTTGGGCGCCTGTGCCGGTGTGCTGGCCGGGCTGTTCGGCGTGGGCGGCGGCATCATCATCGTGCCGGTGCTGGTGTTCAGCTTCACCTTGCAGGGTTTCGATGCCTCGGTGCTGACCCACCTGGCAGTCGGTACGTCCCTGGCAACCATCGTCTTTACCTCCATCAACGCCGTGCTTGAGCACCACCGCAAGGGTGCGGTGCAGTGGTCGATCTTCGCCTGGATGACCTTGGGCATCCTGCTGGGTGCTGGTGTCGGTGCCAAGACTGCCTCGCTGATTCAGGGGCCTCTGCTGCAAAAGATCATCGGCGTGTTCGCCCTGGTCATCGCCGCACAGATGGCCCTGGACCTCAAGCCCAAGGCCAGCCGTGGCGTCCCCGGCAAGCCCGCGTTGATCGGCGCCGGCGGCGTGATCGGTTGGGCCTCGGCCATTTTTGGTATCGGCGGCGGGTCGCTGACCGTACCGTTCCTGACTTCGCGCAGCCTGCCCATGCAGCAGGCGGTGGCCACGTCCTCGGCCTGTGGCCTGCCCATTGCGATGGCCAGCGCCCTGAGCTTCATGGTGCTGGGCTGGCACGAGGAGCACCTGCCGGCCCACAGCCTGGGTTACGTGTACTTGCCGGCACTGGTCGGTATTGCCGTGACCAGCATGTTTTTCGCCCGCTTCGGCGCGCGCCTGGCGCACAAGCTGTCGCCCCGTTTGTTGAAACGCCTGTTCGCAGCCCTGCTGTTCTGTGTCGGCCTCAGCTTTTTGATTTGAATCGAGAGGAAGTTCCATGCTGCCTTACCCGCAGATAGACCCCGTGGCCTTGGCCATCGGGCCGCTGAAAATCCACTGGTACGGCCTGATGTACCTGATCGGCATCGGTGGCGCCTGGCTGCTGGCCTCGCGCCGTTTGAACCGCTTTGACCCTACCTGGTCACGCGAGAAGCTGTCCGACCTGGTGTTCTGGCTGTCGATGGGGGTGATTGTCGGTGGCCGATTGGGCTATGTGCTGTTCTACGACCTGCATGCCTACCTGGCCAACCCGACGCTGATCTTTGAAGTGTGGAAGGGCGGCATGTCGTTCCACGGCGGCTTCATCGGGGTGATGCTGGCGGCCTTGTGGTTCGGCAAGCGCAATAACAAGTCGTTCTTCGAGCTGATGGACTTCGTTGCCCCGCTGGTGCCGATTGGCCTGGGGGCCGGGCGTATTGGCAACTTCATCAATGCCGAGCTGTGGGGTAAACCCACCGATGTGCCATGGGCGATGATCTTCCCACCGTTCAGCGACCCGGCACAGTTGCCACGGCACCCGTCGCAGCTGTACCAGTTTGCCCTGGAAGGCGTGGCGCTGTTCGTCATCCTCTGGCTGTTCTCGCGCAAACCGCGGCCCACCATGGCGGTCTCCGGCATGTTTGCGCTGTTCTATGGCATCTTCCGCTTCATCGTCGAATTCGTCCGCGTACCGGATGCCCAGCTCGGCTATATCGCCTGGGGCTGGCTGACCATGGGTCAGATTCTGTGCGTGCCGATGATCCTGGCTGGCCTTGGCCTGATCTGGTGGGCTTATAATCGCAAGCCCACGGCGAAACCCGCCTGATTAATCCCACGGCAGGGGCGATCCCCCTGCCGTTTTTGCTACAGGTAAGCCATGAAACAGTATCTGGACCTGGTCCGCGACGTTATCGACAACGGCACGCTGCAGGAAAACCGCACCGGCATCCGCACCATCAGCCTGCCGGGCGCCATGCTGCGCTTCGACCTGCAGAAGGGCTTTCCGGCCATTACCACGCGCAAGCTGGCGTTCAAGTCGGCGATCGGCGAAATGGTCGGCTTCCTGCGTGGCGTGAAAAACGCCGGTGAATTCCGCGAACTGGGCTGCAAGGTCTGGGACCAGAACGCCAACGAGAACGCCCAGTGGCTGGCCAACCCGTTCCGCCAGGGCCATGACGACCTGGGCGAAATCTACGGCGTGCAATGGCGCCAGTGGCCGGGCTACAAGCGTATCCCGCTGAGCAACCCGGCTGCCATCGAAATGGCCGAGAAGGCCGGTTTCCGCCGTATCGCCCAGGACGAGGAAGACGGCGTCGCGTTCGTCATCCTGTACAAGGCCATCGACCAGGTGCGCCAGTGCCTGGACACCATCGCCAACGACCCGGGCAGCCGCCGCATCCTGTTCCACGGCTGGAACTGCGCGCAGCTGGACGAAATGGCCCTGCCGCCGTGCCACCTTCTGTACCAGTTCCACCCGAATGTAGAGACCAAGGAAATTTCCCTGACCCTTTACATCCGCTCCAACGACCTGGGCCTGGGTACGCCGTTCAACCTCACCGAAGGTGCGGCGCTGCTGTCGCTGTTCGGCCGCCTGACCGGCTACACCCCGCGCTGGTTCACCTACTTCATCGGCGATGCCCATGTGTATGAAAACCACCTGGACATGCTGAACGAGCAGCTCAAGCGCGAGCCGCTGGAGGCGCCGAAGCTGGTGATCAGTGACCGCGTGCCGGCGTTTGCCGAAACCGGCAAGTACGAGCCGGAGTGGCTGGAGAAGATCGAGCCGAGTGACTTCTGGCTGGAAGGGTATGAGCACCATGCGCCGATGACGGCGCCGATGGCGGTTTAACAGAACATTTAGCGTGCTTAATAAAAGTATGCACAAAATCGATGAAATGGAGAGTGTCGATGGCTGACCTTCTTATAAAGCATTTGAAGGAGAAAGGGGAAGAGCATTCGGCACTTTCACTTCTTGTAAGTCAGTGGGGATTTGATGAGAGATTAATTCCCAAGGCATTGCAGGGTGTTTCTAGTCTTTTTCCTCACTATAGTCGACATGATGAGTCGCATAGTCGACAGATACTAGTTAATATTGAAAGATTGCTTGGGGTTGAGGGGATAGCGCTTCTTTCAGCTACTGATACATGGCTAATATTAGAGGCAGCATATTGGCATGATATTGGTATGGTGGTGTCAAGGCGCGATATTGCCGAGACGATAGCAAGTGCTGATTTTTCGGAATATCTTGCAAGTATATGTGATGATAAAAATCATTATCTCCGAACATTTGCTTTAGCGTTTAGGTCTGAAGAGGCCGGTGGATGGCTAAAGAGTGAAGAATCGCCAGTTAGAGCGATGGAGAAGTTTCGGGAATTGCTTTCAGAATGGTTTAGAAGGAAGCATCCTGAACGAGCCAGGTTAATCGTAGATAGCCCTTTTGAAAGTATAGGATTGACCTCGCCTCGAACTGAGTTGATTCCCGCAAGACTATTTAAGTTGTTGGGGAGCATTTGCCATATGCACGGTGGCTCTTTTGAGGACGTGCTGGCGACCTTGCCTTACAAACAGACTGGGGTTGGGCAGGATGATTGTCATCCGCGTTTTGTAGCATGTTTGCTCAGGCTGGGTGATCTGCTTGATCTTGATGACAATAGATTTTGTCCAGTGATGCAGAAAATTTCTGGCGATGAGCGTCCAGCCCTAAGTAAAGCCCATGAAGAAAAGCACTCCGCAATCCGTCATCTACGGATAGATAGAGATAGAATTGAAATTAAAGCTGAGTGTGCATCGGTTGAAGGGTATATTGAAAGCTGTAAGTGGTTTGATTGGCTTCGAATGGAAATGCACTGCCAGATGGCTCATTGGCAAGATATTGTTCCTTCGCGTGAACTGGGTTTGCTACCAACGCTTGGTGAGTTGGAAGTCATTCTGGTTGGCGATTATAGAGTATTAAAGTCAGGGCAGACCCCGCAGTTTAATATTGACCCGCAAAAAGCTTTCAGCCTCCTCCAAGGTGCAAACATCTATGAGAGTCGTTTTGCGTATGTGCAAGAAATATTGCAGAATGCAGTTGATGCGACACTCATAAGGCTTTGGGTCACGCACCCGAAAGCCTCTGTGCATATTTTAGGTAATCCGAGATCCGCACAGTCTTTATTACAGCAGTATAAAGTGTACGTTGAGCTAATCGAAGGCGAAGCATCTGAGCATGATGGGTCCGTCTGGACATTAAAGGTAAGTGATCAAGGTACGGGGATTGGTATCTCTGACTTGGCATATATGCTTAGGGTTGGAGCCTCCCAAGAGAATAGGAAAAGGCAACGGATAGTGAATCAGATGCCTGAATGGCTTAAGCCGTCTGGAGCGTTTGGTATTGGATTACAAAGTATATTTATGGTGTGCGACTCCGTAATGATTCGTACCAAGGATATATTTTCCAATGAGGCACTAGAACTTGTTATGCATAGTCCGACTTCGTCGAAAGAAGGTATGGTTTTCATAAAGAAAATTGTCACCGACGTGTCGGAGCCGTGCGGTTCTACTATTGAGTTCGAGTTCTCACTACCTGAGTCTGAAGGGTCTCCTTTAGCTATAAGAAATGGTTCGATAAGTTCGTCAGTTGCATTGGGGTACGATCCTATATATGGAGATAGCTACTCATATGAGGCTGCCAAAATTGCGGACAAAATATCTGATTTTGCTGATGGTTCGTTAGTGGGAATTGAGGGTGTTGTTAGGACTAGGCGATATGGTAGTTTCCAAATAGAAAAATCCAAAAGAAGCTCTAAAGCTCCTGATTTTGACTACGTTGATATTTCCTGTGGAGAGCAGCAGGAGCTCATTGGGGTCTATTATAGGTTTGTTGATGAGGATAGAAATGGCCCTGCTGTAAGGGTGTACTACCGGGGGCAGCCATTTAAATTTGAAATGGCGAGTTTTCCGCTGCTGGATGTAAGAATCAACCTCATGTCAGGTCATGCAGGTGACTGGCTTGCTGCAAGTCGTTCGGAAGTCGCGGCTGCTGCTAAGCAAAAGTTAGTTATGACTATAGTTACAGCCCTTTATGAGAAGTTCAAAAAGGATTTGAAGCGTTCAGAGGGTTGGGAGGATGAGTATGAAAAGAAAGTATCCTTATTCCTGGCCGTGATGGCTTCTAAATTTAATGGCGTTTGGTCGGATCTTTCAGACGAAATTGGTGACAAATGGCTTGATGCTGAGCAAGGACATGGAAGCTTGCGTCATCTTTTTTCCAGTACTGACTCTTGGACAGTAGGTGTCGGAAGTCACCAGAATATGCTCAAGGATGTACCTGGGCACCTTCAGATAGGTAGGAAGTACGAATATTTGCTTCCCGTAATATTGGCGAAATGGCAAGAAAAAAATCGTCATAGCGTTACGGCGATTACATATGCAGAGCTTGTAGAGAGTGGCTCGGAAACTATTGTAAAGTATTTAAATGAGCTGGGTGCGGGCTCTAAATCATTTTTTTCTGGATTTATTAAGGAAGATCTCGAGAAGTCGATATTCTACCGCATGAATCGCCAGAAAAAAGACTTTTGTACAGAAGGCGCACTATTGGCGCGACTGCATGAATTGGCGTCTGGTGGCGTGTGTAATCAGCGGTATTATACTTTTTTAGATGCGAATTTAAAAAAATATAGAGATTTATCTATAAAAGAGAATTCGGACCTGAAAGGTATTGAGCCTATTTTTGCCGGCATTGTATCAACTTCCAATAAGATTGTACTCCCGTTCTTGTTTAGAAAAGGATTTGCAGGCGGTGGAAGACTGGTTGATGCTACGGGTTTGAATGACTTTTGTTTGTTTGTGCAGAGTAGATTGAAACGCGAGTTGCCAGTAAGTCGAATAAAAGATTTATATGAAGACTTGATAGCTTTTATTGATACGCTTATGGACCACTCATCCTATGGCAATGAATGGCTCGGCAAAAGAAAGGATTTTTACTGAAATTCGGCCGGCCTAAGTCGAATCCTATAAATTATATGGTTCCTTAAGCTCCGATGGCACGCCGTTCAACCTCACCGAAGGTGCGGCGCTGCTGTCGCTGTTCGGCCGCCTGACCGGCTACACCCCGCGCTGGTTCACCTACTTCATCGGCGATGCCCATGTGTATGAAAACCACCTGGACATGCTGAACGAGCAGCTCAAGCGCGAGCGGCTTGAGGCGCCGAAGCTGGTGATCAGTGATCGCGTGCCGGCGTTTGCCGAAACCGGGAAGTACGAGCCGGAGTGGCTGGAGAAGATCGAGCCGAGTGACTTCTGGCTGGAAGGGTATGAGCACCATGCGCCGATGACGGCGCTGATGGCGGTCTGATAGATCGTTATTGCCTGAACCGGCCTCTTCGCGGGCACGCCCGCTCCCACAGGTACTACACAGGCCCAGGCCTTGTGCGGTCCCTGTGGGAGCGGGCGTGCCCGCGAAGCTTTTAGGCTCAATGCCCGTGACTTCGCCCCACATGCGAATGCTCGGTATCCGGCACCGATACTGCCCCGTTCGTCTCCAGTTGCTGCAAGATCGCGCACTCCGAGCCTTGCGCATTGCAGCGCCGCCGCAGCTCGACCAGTTGCTCCTGCAACGCCACCAAGCCATCGATCCGTGCCTGCACATGCTCGATATGCTCGTCGATCAGCGCATTGACGCTGCCGCATGAGTCATCCGGGCTGTCGCGCAGGCGCAGCAGGCTGCGGATTTCGTCCAGGGTCATGTCCAGCGTGCGGCAGTTGCGAATGAACGTCAGCCGCTCTACGTGGGCCTGCGTATAGAGCCGGTAGTTGCCTTCGGTGCGCGCAGGCTCCGGCAGCAGGTTTTCCCGCTCGTAATAACGGATGGTTTCCACTGCGCAGTCAGTGGCTTTGGCCAGCTCTCCGATCTTCATCACGAAATCTCCCACCAATGGCTTGACCCTATAGTGGCTACAGGGTGTTCACTTGGCAACAGGCTCAACTTAAGGATGACCCCATGAACCAGCCTGTCAGCCACGAACACAAGCACGATCACCACGCCCACAGTTGCTGTGGCGCTGCCGCTGCGCCCGCCAAAGTGCAACTGAGCGAGCAGGCCAGTAGCCATTCCCGGTTCAGCCGTTTCCGCATCGAGGCCATGGACTGCCCCACCGAGCAGACCCTGATCCAGGACAAGCTGGGCAAGCTGGCCGGTATCGAGCAGCTGGAGTTTAACCTGATCAACCGTGTGCTGGGCGTACGTCATACCCTGGACGGTACCGCTGACATCGAGCGGGCCATCGACAGCCTGGGCATGAAGGCCGAGCCAATGGCTGCCGAGGACGATGGTAGTGCCAGCACGCCACAACCGGCCAAGACCCGCTGGTGGCCACTGGCATTGGCGGGTGTTGCCGCAATTGCCGCCGAAATCGTGCACTTTTCCGCACTCGCACCGGAATGGGTGGTGGCGGCCCTGGCGCTCGCCGCGATCCTTGGCTGCGGCTTGGGTACCTACAAAAAAGGCTGGATCGCCCTGAAAAACCGTAACCTCAACATAAACGCGCTGATGAGTATCGCCGTCACTGGCGCGGTATTGATCGGCCAGTGGCCGGAAGCGGCCATGGTGATGGTGCTGTTCACCGTCGCCGAGCTGATCGAAGCGCGCTCGCTGGACCGCGCGCGCAATGCCATCGGCGGGCTGATGCAGCTGACGCCAGACATGGCCACGGTGCAGCAGGCCGATGGCCAATGGCGCGAGATGGAGGTGCGGGAGGTGGCCATTGGCGCCTTGGTACGGGTGCGCCCCGGCGAACGTATCGGCCTGGACGGTGAAGTGACCAATGGGCAATCGAGCGTCGATCAGGCACCGATCACCGGCGAAAGCCTGCCTGTGGAGAAGGCAGTGGGCGACAAGCTGTTCGCCGGCACCATCAACCATGCAGGGGCACTGGAGTTTCGCGTCACCGCCGCCGCTGGCCAATCGACACTGGCGCGGATCATCAAGGCCGTGGAGGAGGCGCAAGGCGCGCGGGCGCCTACCCAGCGCTTCGTCGACCGTTTTTCGCGCATCTACACCCCAGTGGTATTCGCCATCGCCCTGGCCGTGGCGGTTATTCCGCCGCTGTTCATGGCCGGTGCGTGGTTCGACTGGATCTACCGCGCCCTGGTACTGCTGGTGGTCGCGTGCCCGTGCGCCCTGGTGATCTCTACCCCGGTGACCATTGTCAGCGGCCTGGCCGCTGCTGCGCGCAAAGGCATCCTGATCAAGGGTGGGGTGTACCTGGAAGGCGGTCGCCATCTGGACTTCCTGGCCCTGGACAAGACCGGCACGATCACCCACGGCAAGCCTGTGCAGACCGACGCCAAGGTGCTGGAGCCGCTGTTCGAAGGCCGTGCGCAAGCGCTGGCCGCCAGCCTGGGCGAGCGTTCGGACCACCCGGTGTCCCGCGCCATTGCCCAGTTCGGCAAGCAGCAAGGCCTGGCCTTGAGCGAGGTCGATGATTTCGCCGCCCTGGCCGGGCGCGGGGTGCGCGGCAGCATTGCCGGTGAGGTATACCACTTGGGCAACCACCGCCTGGTCGAAGAACTGGGGCTGTGCTCGCCCGCGCTGGAAGCCCGACTGGATGCGCTGGAGCGCCAGGGCAAGACGGTGGTCCTGCTGCTTGACCGTTCCGGCCCGCTGGCCCTGTTCGCCGTTGCCGACACGGTCAAGGACAGCAGCCGCCAGGCCATCGCCGAGTTGCATGAGCTGGGCATCAAGACTGTCATGCTGACCGGTGACAATCCACATACCGCGCAGGCCATCGCCGCCGTGGTGGGCATTGATCGTGCCGAGGGCAACCTGTTGCCTGCCGACAAGCTGAAAACCATCGAAGCGCTGTACGCGCAGGGGCATCGGGTGGGTATGGTCGGTGATGGTATCAACGACGCGCCGGCGCTGGCCCGCGCCGAGATCGGCTTTGCCATGGCGGCCGCCGGTACCGACACCGCCATCGAGACTGCCGATGTGGCGCTGATGGACGACGACTTGCGCAAAATCCCGGCCTTCGTCAGGCTGTCGCGCCAAAGTGCGGCGATCCTCATGCAGAACATCGTTCTGGCGTTGGGCATCAAGGCGATTTTCCTGGCGATCACCTTTGCCGGCATGGCGACCATGTGGATGGCGGTGTTCGCCGACATGGGTGTGAGCCTGCTGGTGGTGTTCAACGGCTTGCGCCTTTTGCGCAAATAGAGGACGTGCATGCTGAGTTCGGAGCTGAAAGCCTTCTACATGGTGGCCCGCCTGGGCAGCATCACCCTGGCGGCGAAGAAGCTCGGGCTTAGCCAGCCCACGGTGACCACGCAGATCCGCAACCTGGAAAGCCAGTACGCGGTAGAGCTGTTCTACCGCGGCGGGCGGCGCCTGGTGTTGAGCGAAGAGGGCGTGCGCCTGCTGCCGATGGTCAAGGCGCTGTTGCAGCAGGAGGCGGACATCGAGTTCGAACTGCGCAACAGCGGTCAGGCCCAGGGCAGCCTGCGCATTGCCGCCACGGCGCCTTACTACATTCTCGACCTGGTGAAGATCTACCGCGAACGCCTGCCGCAGGTGGAAGTGGCGGTGGAGATCGGCAACTCGCAGCAGGTGCTGGAAATGCTCGAGGACTATCGGGTGGATATCGCCGCTTCGTCGCAGTTGGTGGAAGACGCCCGGCTGGTGCGTCGGGTGCTGGGCACTGATCCATTGGTTGTGGCGGTGCACCGCAACCACCCGTTGGCCCACCGCCAGGCGGTGTCCATCGACGGGGTGGCCGGGCATTGCCTGCTGATGCGCGAAAAAGGCTCGACCACGCGCAAGCTGACCGAACAAATGATGCAGGAGGCCGGGGTGACGGCCGGGGCATTGCTGGAGATTGGCAGCCGCGAGTCGATCCGTGAGGCAGTGCTGCGCAACATTGGCATCAGTGTGATTGCCCGGCATGAGGTGCCGCACAATCCTGAGTTGCGGGTACTGGCGCTGGAGGATGCGCCCGTGATGCATGAGTACCTGTATTGCCTGAAGGAGCGGCGCCAGGCCCGGTTGCCGGCAGCATTCCTGGGAGTGGCGCAGGAAGTGGCGGGTTCGCACTTCTAGATTTGTGGTGGCTTCTTCGCGGGCTTGCCCGCTCCCACAGGTACTGCGCAGGTTCTGAATGTTGTGCGGGCCCTGTGGGAGCGGGCAAGCCCGCGAACAGGCCGGTGCAGGCCATTACAAAATCTGCCTATACCACTATCACCGGCTTTTGCCCAAACGCCACAGAACCTTCGCACAGTCTTCCTAGCATGGCCCCATCTCTTCGATGAGGCCCTGCCATGATCCACACCACCCCCGGCGCACAGATGAAAGTGCGCAATATCCACAAGCGCTTCGGTGCCTTCACGGCGCTCAACGATGTCTCGCTGGACATCGCCGCCGGCGAACTGGTGTGCCTGCTCGGCCCGTCCGGCTGCGGCAAGACCACGCTGCTGCGCTGCATCGCCGGGCTGGAGCGCCAGGACCGCGGCACGCTGTACATCGGCGAGCGCGATATCTCCGAACTGCCACCCCAGGCCCGTGACTACGGCATCCTGTTCCAGTCCTACGCGCTGTTCCCTAACCTCACCGTCGAGGCCAACATTGCCTACGGCCTGACTGGCAGCGGCCGCGAGCAGACCCGCCAACGGGTCGCCGAAATGCTCGCACTGGTGGGCCTGGCCGGCAGCGAGAAGAAGTACCCGGGCCAGCTCTCCGGTGGCCAGCAGCAGCGCGTGGCCCTGGCCCGTGCGCTGGCGCCGGCGCCGTCCCTGCTGCTGCTCGACGAGCCCATGTCGGCGCTGGACGCCCGGGTGCGCGAGCACCTGTGCACCGAACTGCGCCAATTGCAACGCCAGCTGGGCATTACCACCTTGATGGTCACCCACAACCAGGACGAGGCCATGCTGATGGCCGACCGCATTGCCGTGATGAACAACGGCCAGGTCGAGCAGTACGCCACCCCACAGGAAATCTACGACCAGCCAGCCACACCGTTCGTCGCCGAGTTCGTCGGCCAGGGCAACTGGCTGCCATTCCAGCGCAGCAGTGAAAGCCACGCCCAGGTTGGTGGCATGAACATGCGCCTGTCACCCGGCTCGGCCCAGGCCAGCAGCGGCCGGCTGTTCTGCCGCCCGGAGGCGATTACGGTCAACCCGGTGGTGCATGAAGAAAACCTGTTCCCGGCCAAGGTCCGCGAAATCACCTTCCTGGGTAACCGCTGCCGCATGAGCTTCGAGCTCAAGGCCTTGCCTGGCCACGCCCTGCTGGCCGAACTGGCCCCCGAGGCCATGCCGCGCCTGGGCTCGCAGGACATCTGGGTGGCGCTGCCGCCCCAGAGCCTGCAGGTGTTTGCCTGAGATGGCCGCGCCAATGTCCCTGCCGCTGAGGCAGGCCCGAGCGCCGCGTGCTGGCGTCGCACTGGGTGATCGGCTGTTCGTCGTCGGTGGCAAGAGCCTGCTGCTGATCCTTCTGGTGCTGGCCGTGCTGATGCCGCTGCTGGCGATCTTCTGGCGTGGTTTCAGTGGTGAGGCGGGCCAGGGTGGTGGCCTGCTGGCTGCCCGCGAACTGTTCGCCAGCGACAACTTCCACTGGTTGTTGGGCAACAGCCTGTCGGTGGCCTTCACCGTAGCGGCCATCGTGGTGCCGCTGGCGTATCTGTTCGCCTATGCCCTGCAACGTACGCTGATCCCGGCCAAGGGCCTGTGGCGGGGGATTTCGCTGCTGCCGCTGCTGGCGCCGTCGATGTTGCCGGCCATTGCGCTGGTCTACCTGTTTGGTAACCAGGGGCTGCTGCGCGGGTTGCTCAGCGACAACATCTACGGTTTCTGGGGCATCGTGCTGGGCGAGGCCATCTACACCTTCCCGCATGCGCTGATGATCCTGCTGTCGGCGCTGTCGCTGGCGGATGCGCGCCTGTTCGACGCGGCCTCCAGCATGGGCGCCGGCCCATGCCGGGCGTTTACCAGCATCACCTGGCCGGCCACCCGCCAGGCGGTGTTCGCGGCGTTTTGCCTGGTGTTCACCCTGACCATCACCGACTTCGGTGTACCGGTCGTGGTCGGCGGTGATTATCAGGTGCTGGCGCTGGAGGCCTACAAGGCTGTGGTCGGGCAGCAACAGTTCGGTCGTGGCGCGTTGATCGGCATGGTGCTGCTGCTGCCAGCCCTGTTCAGCTTCACGGTCGATGCCTGGCTGCGGCGGCGCCAGGGCGAGGCCATGAGCGGCCGTGCCCAGGTGTTCGAACCCAAGCCGTCGCGGGGCCGTGATGCCTGCTTCCTGGCCATTGTGCTGCTGGTGTGCGCGGCGCTGCTGCTGGTGATAGGCATGGCGGTGTACTCGTCGCTGGTCACCTTCTGGCCGTACAACCTGTCGTTGTCGCTGCGTCATTACATGTTCGAAGACACCGCAGGTGGCGGCTGGCTGGCCTATCGCAACAGCGTGACCATGGCCATCGGCACCGCGCTGATCGGCAGCATCGTGATCTTCACCGGTGCTTACCTGATGGAGAAAACCCAGGGCCAGCGCCTGCTCAACCAGATGCTGCGCCTGCTCAGCTTCATCCCCATGGCCGTGCCAGGCCTGGTGCTGGGGCTGGGCTACGTCTTCTTCTTCAACCTGAACGGCAACCCGCTGCATGTGCTGTATGGCGGCATGGGGCTGTTGGTGGTGTGCACCATCGCCCATTACCTGACCACCGCGCAGATGACTGCAACCACTGCGCTGCGCCAGCTAGACGGCGAGTTCGAGGCCGCTGCGCTGTCGCTGAAGGCGCCGCTGTACATGCATTTCCTGCGGGTGACCGTGCCGATCTGCCTGCCAGCGCTGCTGGACATCATCCGCTACCTGTTCGTCTCGGCCATGACCACCGTGTCGGCGGCGATCTTCCTGTACAGCCCCGACACCATCCTGGCGGCCGTTGCCGTGCTGAACATGGACGATGCCGGCAACGTTGGCGGTGCTGCTGCCATGTCCACCCTGATTCTGCTGACCAGTGCCGGCGCTTCACTGTTGCTGGCCGCAGCCTCACGCGGCCTGCTGCGCCGCTCCCAAGCCTGGCGCCAACGCGCCGCGACCGTCTGACCTGTAAGGAACCTACCCATGTACAAGCACCTTGCACTTGCCGCTGCCACTTGCGCCGTGTTCAGCCTGCAGGCCTCGGCCGCCGGCACCCAGCTGACGGTCTATACCGCCCTGGAAGCCGAACAGCTGAAGAGCTACAAGCAGGGCTTCGAAAAGGCCAACCCGGATATCGAGATCAAATGGGTGCGTGATTCCACCGGCATCATCACCGCCAAGCTGCTGGCCGAAAAAGACCGCCCGCAAGCCGACGCCGTGTGGGGCCTGGCGGCGTCCAGCCTGGCCGTTCTCGACCAGAACGGCATGTTGGAAGCATACGCGCCAAAGGACCTGGGCAAGATCTCCAGCAACTACCGCGATGCCGCCAACCCCCCGGCCTGGGTGGGCATGGATGTGTGGGCCGCGACCATCTGCTTCAATACCGTCGAGGCCGAGAAGCAGGGCCTGAGCAAGCCGGTGAGTTGGCAAGACCTGACCAAGCCCGAGTACAAGGGCAAGATCGTCATGCCCAACCCGGCCTCTTCGGGCACTGGCTTCCTTGACGTGAGTGCCTGGTTGCAGACCTTTGGCGAGCCGCAGGGCTGGGCTTACATGGATGCACTGCACCAGAACATCGGCCAGTACGTTCACTCCGGCTCCAAGCCGTGCAAGCTGGCGGCGGCGGGTGAGTTCCCGATCGGGATCTCGTTCGAGTACCCGGCCGTGCAGCTCAAGCGCCAGGGCGCGCCGCTGGATATCGTGCTGCCGAAGGAAGGCTTGGGCTGGGAGATCGAGGCGACAGCGGTGATCAAGGGCTCGCCCAAGGCGGATGCGGCCAGGCGGCTGGCTGATTTCTCGGCAAGCCCGGCGGCCATGGAGCTGTACAAGGAGAACTTCGCCGTGCTGGCTGCGCCGGGCATTGCCAAGCCGCAGACCGAATTGCCAGCGGACTACGAACAGCGCCTGATCAAGAACGACTTTGCCTGGGCTTCGAAGAACCGTGACGAGATTCTGGCTGAATGGCGCAAGCGCTATGACGGCAAGTCGGAGAAGGTGGCCCAGCAGTAACCTGTACCGGCCTCTTCGCGGGCACGCCCGCTCCCACAGGTACTGCGCAGGCCCTGAGGGGGTGGGAGCGGGCGAGCCCGCGAAGAAGCCATCACTGAATCAAGCCAGGAGAAGACTTGAATGCCCACCCCTGCCGAGATTATCGACAGCACCTTCGCCCTGTACGCACAGCATGGCAGCGACGACTACATCGGCGAAGCCATCACCCAGCTCGAACACATGTCCCAGGCCGCGCAACTGGCCATGGCCGAAGGCTTCGACGATGAAGTGGTGCTGGCGGCGTTCTTCCACGACATCGGCCACCTGTGTGGCGGTGATGCCAGCATGGGTGGGTATGGCGTGGTCAGCCATGAGCGCATCGGGGCCGAATACCTGCGCCGTTGCGGTTTTGGCGAACGCATGGCGCGGCTGGTGCAGTATCACGTGGAGGCCAAGCGCTACCTGACGTTGCGCCGGCCGGGGTATTACCAGCAATTGAGCGAGGCGAGCCGGCGGACGTTGGAATATCAGGGGGGCGTGATGAGTGAGGCGCAGGCGGATGCGTTCGAGCGGGATCCGCTGTTCGAGGTGAGTTTGCGGATGCGGGAGTGGGATGAGTTGGCCAAGGAGGTTGGGGTGCCGGTGGTGGATCTGGATGGGTTGAGGCGAAAGGCTTTGGCTTTGCTCTGAAATTTTGCTTTGCAGTACTGGCCCTATCGCCGGCAAGCCAGCTCCCACAGGTACTGCACAGGTTTCTAAGGCAGTGGAGATCCTGTGGGAGCGGGCGTGCCCGCGAATAGGCCAGACCTGCCCACTCAAAATTGTGAAACCAGCGCCTCCAGCTGTTCCTGCCGCTCAGCCTGATTCAGCTTCGCCCCAGGATTGAGCGTGGACCACTGCGGATGCGCCCGCGCCTTCACCAGGGCCTCTGGCAACTTGCCCTCGCGCCAGGCCTTCTCATCCAGCTCACCCAACCTGATGCGGTCCTGCGCCGCATGCCCGCGGCTATCCAGCGCCACCATCAATTGCTGCTGACGCAAAGCCAGCAATCGCAGCACCGTGTCGTCCACGGTCAGCTCGCGTTTGCCTTTGAGCTTGCCCATCAATCGCGACCCATAGTTGCGTGCCGTCTGTAGCGCGCCACCGGCAATTGCCCCGGCCAGCGCCGCCGCACCCAGGGTGAGCCCGCCAACCAGCAGGTCGACCCCGGCACCTGCCGCAGCCCCGGCCGCCACGCCGCTGCCCAGGCGTACGCCCAACAGCTTCAACGTCTCGGGGTTGAACAGGTCATCGCCCCAGCGGCCATCGAGCAACGGCAGGTCGCTGGCATGGGCATCTTCGCGGCGGAAGGCATACAGCTTGAGCAGTGCCTCGACGCAGCGCTGTTCACGCTGGCGCACGTCCTGGCGCAAGGCCTCGATGGCCTTGGCTTCGGCAGCCGGCACAGCCTCCACGCTACGCCGGCACGCGGCGCAGTCCAGCAGCAGCTCGGCAATCAACCGCTTGCCGCTGTGCTGGCGAGCCAGACGCTGCGCCTGCTGGTCGTCAATCAGCCGTTGCAAGGCCGGGCGGGCGTCCTCCAGCAACAGGGCCAGGCTCTCGTACAAACGGCGTTCGCCATCCTCTGGGGGGGCCACGCTGTCGAACCGCACCAACGCGTGAAGCCCAAGCCGGGCGAGGGCTTCACGCCATTGCGGCTCACGGTGCTGGTGGCTGGCCACAAAGTTCAGCACCGGTAGCAGCGGCTTGCCGCAGCTGGCCAGCACTTCCAGTTCGTCACGGTATTTAGCCAGCACCGGCTCACGTGCGTCGATCACGTACAGGCCGGCGTCGCTGGCCAGCAACTGGCGCAGCACCTTGGCCTCCTGCTCGAAACGCTGGCGTGCCTCGCTGCCCTGCAGAAACCGCTCCAGGCGGGCCGGGCCGTCCAGGCGTTCGCCCGGGCGCTCCAGGCGTTCGAGGTAGTCGAGTAGGGCAATGGCATCCTCAAGGCCCGGCGTGTCGTACAGCTCCAGCAAGGGTTCGCCGTCTACCGACAGGCGCGCCCCCTCGACATGGCGGGTGGTGCTGGGGCGGTGGGACACCTCGCCAAAGCCGACGTCACGGGTGAGGGTGCGCAGCAGCGAGGTCTTGCCGACGTTGGTGTGGCCAACCACGGCCAGTTTCAGCGGCTCAGTCATGGCCATGCTCCAGCCAGGTCAAAGGCGAGGTATCGGCGTGCGCCAGGCCAAGGCGGTCGAGGGCTTCGTGCCAATCGCCCAGGCGTTGTGCATCGAGGGCCTGACCCGGCGCGGCCTGCAATAGCCAGATTCGGGTCGCGCCAGCATTGCGCGCCAGTTCGGCCAGCAGTGCCAGGCTGCCGCGGTCTGGCGAGCGCCGTGGGTCGCAGGCGACGGCCAGGCGTGCCGGCGGAAAGCGGCTGAGTTGTTCGAGCAGGCGGTTGCGCGACTCGCGGCTGTCGAGCACGCCGGCATCGATCACGCTTTTCGGCAGGGTGGGCGGCCAGGGGCGCTGGTCGTCCAGTTCCAGGCCGACCAGCAAGGCACCGCTGCTGCCGCTTTCCAGCTGCCCGGCGGCAAACTGCGGCAAGGCTTCGGGGGCGGCGTCCTGCACGCCGATGCGTTCGCTGCGAGGCATCAGCGCATCACGCAGGTGCGCGTAGCCGGGCAGGCTCAGGTCCAGCGACAGGCGCTCGCGGCCCTGGCGCCAGCGCCACAGGCATAACCCGGCCAGCAGCAGGCGCGGCAGCAGGCCGTACACCAGCACCACGCCGAGCAGCCAGCTGGCCCAGGCCTGGCGGGCCAGTTCCAGGGCCGGCAAGGTGTCGCCGCTGGCGCGGATCATGGCCTCGTCGGGTACGGCAAAGCCCAGCAGCGAGGGCAGGGCGCCCAGTGCCTGGGTCAGGTGGATGAACGGGTCGGCGGCAAGCAGGGTGGTTTCCCAGACAAAGCCGTAGCGGCGGGTGGCCAACAAGGCCAGCAGCATCCCCAGCGCGGTGAGCATAGCCACCAGCCACAAGGCATGTACCAGCAGGCCGAGCAGCCAGCGGTTGAGGCGCTGGCGTTGCAGCAGCACCAGCAGTGCTGGCGCCAGGTGTGCGGCCTTGGCGTCACGGGCAAAGCGTTCGCTCAGCCACAGCCACAGGCGCCCCAGCCCTGCGCCATGCTCGCCACTCAGGGCAAAACCGATGGCCCAGCCCAGCAGCATCAGCAGGTTCAGCCCGAGCAGGCTGCCCAGTGCCCAGAACACATTCACCGGGCGCTGCCCGTCGCCCAGGGCGGCCAGCGCCAGGCCGGCGCCGCTGAGTACCGCCATCAGCAGCAAGGCCAGTAGCGCCAGGCGTGCGCCTTGCTTCCAGTGGCGCAGGGCGGTGGTCATGCCGTCGCGTTCAGCCAGGCACAGCGCACGGGTTTCGATGCGGGCCGCCAGGTCGCCGCCTTGTTGGCGGGCGCGGCGGTTGGCCTCCTGGTCTTCCAATGGGCCGGCATGTTCTTCACGCAGGCGTACCGCTTCGGTGAGCCAGCGTTTGTCCAGTGGAGTCGGTTCGGTCACAAGCTCTTCCATTGCACAGGTCAGGGCAGAAGCATAACCCACACGCCCGGTGCTATCCTCGCTGGCATGAATACATCACTCCCCCTCAGCCTGATCGCGGCTCACGCCGAGAACCGCGTGATCGGCATCGACAACTCCATGCCCTGGCATCTGCCGGGGGATTTCAAGTACTTCAAGGCCACCACCCTGGGCAAGCCGATCATCATGGGGCGCAAGACCTGGGATTCGCTGGGCAGGCCGCTGCCTGGGCGGCTGAACATCGTGGTCAGCCGCCAGGCTGGGCTGCAACTGGAGGGCGCCGAGGTATTCGGCTCGCTGGAAGAGGCGCTGGTGCGTGCCGAGCAGTGGGCGCGGGAGAAAGGCGTCGATGAGCTGATGCTGATTGGCGGGGCGCAGCTGTATGGGCAGGCGCTGGAGAAGGGACTGGTCAGCCGCATGTACCTGACGCGCGTGGAGTTGGCGCCGGAGGGGGATGCGTGGTTTCCTGAGTTTGACCGGGGGCAGTGGACGCTGGCTTCGAGTGAGGCGCAGGTTGAGGAAGGCAAGCCTGGGTATCACTTTGAGGTTTGGGACAGGGTTTGAGAATTTAGGGCTGCCTTGCAGCCCTATCGCGACGCAAGGCTGCTCCCACATCGATTGCATTGATCTCGAGCCATGTGCAATACCTGTGGGAGCCTGGCTTGCCAGCGATGAGGCCTGAACAGGCAACATGCAGTATCAATTGCGAATACATCTCATCTTCTGCTAGCGTGCGCACCTCTTGAGACTTGCAGCCGAGGCGTGCCGTGTCTTCATGGAACAAGCAGATCGCCCGGCTGTTCACCGAGCAGAAGAAAGCGCTGGAAGCCTTCGTCGCACGGCGTACCGGCAATCCTCAGGTAGCCGCTGACCTGACCCAGGAGTCGTTCCTGCGCCTGGCGCGGCTGCCTGCCGACAAGCAGATCGATAACCTGCCGGCCTTTCTCTTCACCATTGCCAGTAACCTGGTGCGCGATCACCAGCGGCAAATGATTCGTCGCGAGCGCCTGGATGCTGGCGAGCCGAGCGAAGAGCTGGCCAGCGACGACCCCGGCGCCGAAGAACAACTGTTCGACCAGCAGCAGCACGCCTTGATGCAGGCCGCGATCGAATCGTTGCCCGAGGCGACCCGGCATATCTTCCTGCTTTACCATGTCGACGGCTGCAGCTACCGGGAAATCGGCGAGCGCATGAACGTTACCCCGCGCAGCGTCGAATACCAGCTGCGCCGGGCACTGCTGGACTGCCGCGCCTTCATCAAGCGGCAACTGGCCGGCCAGGTGAGGGCGCCGCGGCCATGAACCCTGGAATTTCAGATACCCCCATGAGCGAAACGCCCGACAGCGAGCAGATGTTCGCCGAAGCCACAGCCTGGTATTACCGCTTGCAGGCCGACGATGTCACGCCTGAGGAGCAAGCGGCATTCGCTGCCTGGAAGGTGGCCGGGGCTGTGCAAATGCAGGCCTGGGATGAAGTGATCCTGTTGCTGGGCGCTTTACAGGCACCCGCGGCACAGCTGCGTGAACAGCAGCGCCAACAGTGGCGCAAGCCTGCCCGGCGTAACTGGCGCAAGGTTGCGCAGGGCATAGCGGCGGCCCTGTTGCTGGGCTCGCTGGTTGGCCAGACGCCGTATGTCGACCGCTGGCGCGCCGACTATGCAACCGCCACCGGTGAGTCGCGCAGTGTGCGCCTAGACGATGGCACACAGGTGCAACTGAACACCGACACGGCGCTACAGGTAACCCTGGCGCAGGGCGAGCGGCGGGTGCGGCTGTTGCGCGGCGAGGCCTGGTTCGATGTGGCGCGCGACCCCGCCCGGCCGTTCGTGGTGAATGCCGGTGAGGGTTGGGTGCGGGTGGTCGGTACCCACTTCAGCGTGGCCAGTGACGCTGGCCAGACCCGCGTCAAGGTCGGGCAGGGCAGGGTCGAAGTCAACGCCGGCAGTGGCCCGGGCGTGTTCCTTGGGCCGGGGCAGGCCGTGGAGTATGCGGCGGGCTCGCTGGCCGCCTTGCACCCGTTCGACCAGGCCAGTGCTTTTGCCTGGCGGCAGCGGCAGCTGGTGTTCAGCCAGCAACCGCTGGCCGAGGTGGTTGCCGAGTTGAACCGCTATTGGCCGGGCCAGACCGTGCTGCTGGGCGAGGGCCTGCGCCAGCGCAAGGTGTCTGGCGTGTTCGAGATCGACAAGCCCGATGCCGTGCTCAAGGCGCTGACGCATACCTTAGGGTTGCGCGCCGAGCAGTACACGCCTTGGTTGCGCATCCTGCGTGAAGGTTGAGCGAAGATTTTCAAAAATTTTTCGGGGATTCCAGCCGAGCCGACGTCCTTGATTGGGTAGGCGCAAATAATAAGCACTCTCAGACAGTGCCGCGCCGTCGATCATCAGGACGAATTCGGGGAGCCTCACCACATGAACATCATCGCCACGCGCACTGCGCTCGGGCTGGCCGTTGCACTTGCCTGCGGCACATTGGCCGTGCCGCTGCACGCCAGTGCCGCGACCCAGGCCCAGGCCTACCGTTTCGAGATCCCGGCACAGCCGCTGGATTCGGCGCTGGCGGCCTTCAGTGCTGTGACGCGGCTTCAGGTGCTGGTGCCGGGCGAGTTCACCCAAGGGCTGCGTTCACCGGGCGTGAGTGGCAGTTATCCACAGGCCCAGGCGCTGGCACGCCTGCTGGACGGCACCGGCCTCAGTGCCACGTATATCGACGCCGACAGCGTAACCCTGGAACGGCGTGGCAGTGACGACGATGCCTCGCTGCAACTGGGCGCGATCAAGATCGACAGCCGCCAGTTGGGTACCACCACCGAAGGTACGCATTCCTACACCACCAGCGCGCTGAGCATCGGCAAGGGCGAGCAGAAGCTCAAGGACATCCCCCAGTCGGTCTCGGTGGTCACCCGCCAGCGGCTGGACGACCAGAACATGAACAGCCTGCAGGACGCCATGCGCCAGGTGACCGGGGCAACGATCAAGTCCTATAACACCGGTTCCAACCTGAACGACGTGTACATACGCGGCTTCCTGGTCGACCAGGTGCAGGTAGACGGGGTTTCCCAGCGCACCGGGCAGGGCGACATGGCCACCAGCTTCGACCTGGCCATGTTCGACCGGGTCGAGGTGCTGCGCGGCCCTTCCGGCTTGTACCAGGGCGCGGGTGAACCGGGCGGTACCATCAACCTTGTGCGCAAGCGGGCGCTGGGGCAGTTCGGTTTGTCTGGCGAGCTGTCGGCCGGCAGCTGGGACCGCTATCACTCCACGGTCGACATTACCGGGCCGCTGAACGACCAAGGCACCCTGCGTGGGCGTTTTGTCACGGCCTACGAGAACAACCAGTCGTTTGTCGACCATGCGCAGAACGAGCGGCCGATGGTTTACGGTCGCCTGGAATACGACATTACCCCGGCTACCACGCTGTCTTTGGGTGGCACCTACCAACGCAACAATTCCACGCCAGCTTTCGGCCTGCCAGCTTATGCCGACGGTAAGCTGCTGGACGTCAGCCGTTCGACCTTCGTTGATGCCAAATGGAACGAGTTGGACGAGCGCCTGTGGGAAAGCTTCTTCGAGGTTGACCATACACTGGACAACGGTGGCCAGTTCAAGACTTCGCTGACCTACCGCGATGCGGAAACGCCGACCCGCAACTTTACCTGGACCGACGATGCTGTTGATCCGGAAACCGGCGACAGTTGGGCGTTAGCCTATTCCTACTACACGCATATCAAATCATTGGGCCTGGACAGCTTTGTCACCCTGCCGGTGGAGGCATTCGGGCGTAGCCATGAGTTTACGGTGGGTGCCGAATACCAGCATCTCGACAAGGACTTTACCTACGGTGGCGGGGATTACTTCCCAATCAACGTTTTCGACCCGGGCAGTATCGATATTCCCAAACAGGACTACGACATGCCCAATGGCAACTGGTCGAAGTCCAACCAGTATGGGGCCTATACCCGGGCCAAGATCAGTGCCACCGACTGGCTGGACGTGATCGCCGGCGGCCGCCTGACATGGTTTGACAGCGAGGCGCGCAACGCCAACCCGTTCTTCAACCAGTTCAACAGCTCCGAGACCAACATCAACCACAAGTTCATCCCCTACGGTGCGCTGGTGGCCAAGCTGACGCCGGAACTGTCGGCCTACGCCAGCTACACCAGTATCTTCAAGCCGCAGACCGAGGTGGACAAGGATGGCGTGCCGATCGACCCGCGCAAGGGCAAGCAGTATGAACTGGGCCTGAAGCGTGAGTTCTTCGATGGTCGCCTGAACGGCAGCGTGGCGGTGTTCCGCATCTATGACGAAAACCGTGCGCAGCTGGTGGGCCAGACGACGTACAACGAGGCACAGGGCAAGGTGCGTAGCCAGGGCTGGGAAACCGAGCTTTCCGGCAACCTGACCGATAACTGGAGCATCAGTACCGGTTACGCCTTCACCATGCTCAAGTCGATGAGCAACGAGGACTACCAGGGCATCACCATTACGCCCAAGCACAACTTCAACCTGTGGACACGCTACGAGTTCAACGATGGGCCGTTGCAGGGCGTAAGCGTAGGGGGCGGGGTGCGGGTGGTCAGCGAGACCTACTACATGCGCAACGGCGTGGACTTTGTGCAGGGTGGCTATGGCGTGGCGACCGCGCAGGTGGGGTACCGCTTCAACAAGCACCTGACCACGACGCTGACGGCCAATAACCTGTTCGATCGCAAGTATTACGAGCGGGTGGACAGTGCGTGGGGGTCGAACTTCTATGGCGAACCGCGGAACCTGACGTTGAGCTTGCGGGCCAGTTACTGACTTGAGAATGCCGGGGCTGCGTTGCAGCCCATCGCCGGCAAGCCAGCTCCCACAGGTATTGCACAAGGCTCAAGTCCAGCTCCCACAGCTATTGCACAAGGCTTAAGGCCAGTGGAGAACCTGTGGGAGCTGGCTTGCCGGCGATAGGGCCCTGTCAGGTATGGCTCAATTCGGCATGTTCATCGCCGGCCAGCACATCCTTGTCGGTCTCTTTCAACAACTGGCTGGTCACCACGCCCGCCGTCATCGAACCGTTCACGTTCAGCGCCGTACGGCCCATGTCGATCAGCGGTTCCACCGAAATCAGTAACGCCACCAGTTCCACCGGCAAGCCCATGGCCGGCAGCACGATCAGCGCGGCGAAGGTGGCACCGCCGCCGACCCCGGCAACCCCTGCCGAACTCAGGGTGACGATGGCCACCAGCGTGGCGATCCACAGCGGGTCGAAGGTATCGATGCCCACCGCTGGCGCGACCATCACCGCCAGCATGGCAGGGTAGAGCCCGGCACAGC
Organism: Pseudomonas sp. NPDC008258; assembly: GCF_042956345.1. Classification (NCBI taxonomy): domain Bacteria; kingdom Pseudomonadati; phylum Pseudomonadota; class Gammaproteobacteria; order Pseudomonadales; family Pseudomonadaceae; genus Pseudomonas; species Pseudomonas sp. NPDC008258. The sequence goes on along the minus strand of NZ_JBIBGE010000004.1, from coordinate 222,102 downwards.
CGTTCTGGCCGATGGTGGTGCCGAATGATGCGCTGAAGCTGGCAATCGACTGCGGTACGCCCAGGCGGCGGGTTTGCGCTTCGATGTTCAGCGGGATGCTGGCCGCGCTGGAGCGGCTGGTGAAGGCAAAGGTCAGCACCGGCCATACCTTGCGGAAGAAGCGCAGCGGGTTCACGCCGGTGGCGGCCAGGATGACGGCATGCACCACGAACATCAGTGCCAGGCCCAGGTACGACACCACCACGAAGCTGCCCAGCTTGAGGATGTCTTCCATGTTCGAGCTGGCGACCACCTTGGTCATCAGGGCCAGCACGCCATATGGGGTCAGCTTCATCACCACCCGCACAAGGCGCATCACCCAGGCTTGCAGGGTGTCGATTGCCGACAGCGCGCGCTCGCCTTTCTCGGCATCGTCCTTGATCAGTTGCAACGCGGCCAGGCCGACGAACACGGCGAAGATCACCACGCTGATGATCGAGGTCGGCTTGGCGCGTGCCAGGTCGCCTACCGGGTTGCTGGGGATAAACGACAGCAGCAACTGCGGGATGTTGAGGTCGGCGACCTTGCCCGCGTAGTCGCTGTGGATAACCTGCATGCGCGCGCTTTCCTGGGCGCCGGCCACCAGGCCTTCGGCGCTGAGGCCGAACAGGTTGGTCAGCACGATGCCGATCAGCGCGGCAATGGCGGTGGTCAGCAGCAGGGTGCCGATGCTCAGCACGCTGATGCGGCCCAGCGACGAGGCATTGTGCAGGCGCGCCACGGCACTGAGGATCGAGGCGAAGATCAGTGGCATTACGATCATTTGCAACAGGCCGACGTAGCCGTTGCCGACCAGGTCGAGCCAGCTGATGGTGGCCTTGAGCACCGGGTGGCCAGCGCCATAGACGGTGTGCAGGACCAGGCCGAAGACCACGCCCAGCACCAGGCCCAGCAGTACCTTCTTGGCCAGGCTCCAGTCGGTGCGGCGGGTTTGTGCCAGGCCCAGCAACAGGGCCAGGAACGCCAGCAGGTTAAGTGACAGCGGCAGGTTCATTGAAGCTCCAGCAGAAAAAAGCAGAAGTGGCATCGCCTCTGTGAGCGATTGCGAACGGAAATGCTAACAGGCTGAAAACAAACGAATTTATACCCAAATGGAATTTGCATAGTCGTTTATGGAATAACGGCGTGTCGCAGATTGCAATGAACACGGCGTTTACTGCTGCATGGAGGTCGCTATCGACGGCCGCCGGCAGGGATTGTTGCACTAGCGTTTCCGGGTCATTTCAGGAGATTCGTACATGAGAGTCGCTGTGAAAGCCGCCGCCATCGGCCTGTCCCTGCTGTTCAGTATCGAAACCTTCGCCACCGAGCTCAAGCACTGGCCTGCCGAAGCGGCCAAACAGCTCGACAGCATGATCGCTGCCAATGCCAACAAGGGTAACTACGCGGTGTTCGACATGGACAACACCAGTTACCGCTACGACCTTGAAGAGGCCTTGCTGCCGTTCATGGAAAACAAAGGGCTGCTGAGCCGGGAAAAGCTCGACCCGTCGTTGAAGCTGATGCCGTTCAAGGACACCGCCGAGCACAAGGAAAGCCTGTTCAGCTACTACTACCGGTTGTGTGAAGTCGACGACATGGTCTGCTACCCGTGGGTAGCCCAGGTGTTCTCGGGCTTTACCCTGAAGGAGCTGAAGGTGCAGGTGGATGAGCTGATGGCTTCCACCAAGCCGATCCCCAGCACGTATTATGAAGGGGATCAGGTAAAGGCCATCGAGGTGCAGCCGCCCAAGGTCTTCAAGGGCCAGGCCGAGCTGTACAACAAGCTGATGGAGAACGGCATCGAGGTGTACGTGATATCCGCCGCCTCCGAAGACCTAGTCCGCATGGTCGCCTCGGACCCCAAGTACGGCTACAACGTGAAGCCGCAGAATGTGATTGGCGTGAGCCTGCTGCTCAAGGATCGCGCCAATGGCCGGTTGACCACCGCGCGCAAGCAGATCAGTGCCGGGCACTATGACGCCAAGGCCAACGAAGGGCTGGAGCTGACGCCGTACCTGTGGACCCCGGCCACCTGGATGGCGGGTAAGCAAGCGGCGATCCTGACCTATATCGATGAGTGGAAGAAGCCGGTGCTGGTGGGTGGCGACACGCCGACCAGTGATGGCTACATGCAGTTTCATGGGGTGGATGTGGGCAAGGGTGGCATCCACCTGTGGATAAACCGCAAGGCCAAGTACATGGACCAGCTGAACGGGATGATTGCCAGAAATGCGGCCGCGCAGGCCAGGGAAGGGTTGCCGGTGACGGCGGACAAGAACTGGGTGATCGTGACGCCGGAGCAGATTCAGTAAGCCTTGTGTAGATTGTGCCGGCCTCTTCGCGGGCTCGCCCGCTCCCACAGGAATTGCACATGTTTCGGATGCTGTGCAGTCCCTGTGGGAGCGGGCGAGCCCGCGAAGAGGCCGGTACAGGCATAAAAAAACCGGCGCTCAGAGCGCCGGTTCTTCATTCACGCTTTCAGAGCTTCACAGCCCTTCGAGCATTGCCTTGTTACGCACAGCACCCTTATCGGCACTGGTCGCCAGCAGGGCATAGGCCTTCAGCGCGGTGGTCACCTTGCGTGGGCGTACTTCAGCTGGTTTCCAGCCCTTCTTGTCCTGCTCGATGCGGCGCTCAGCCAGCTCTTCATCGCTGACCAGCAGGTTGATCGAACGGTTAGGGATGTCGATCAGTACCTTGTCGCCGTCACGCACCAGGCCGATAGCGCCGCCGGCAGCAGCCTCCGGCGAGGCGTGGCCGATCGACAGGCCCGAAGTGCCGCCCGAGAAGCGGCCGTCGGTGAGCAGGGCGCAAGCCTTGCCCAGGCCTTTGGACTTCAGGTACGAGGTCGGGTACAGCATCTCCTGCATACCCGGGCCACCTTTAGGGCCTTCGTAGCGGATGATCACGATGTCGCCGGCTTTCACTTCGTCGGCGAGGATGCCGCGCACGGCGCTGTCCTGGCTTTCGAAGATTTTTGCGGTGCCTTCGAACACGTGGATCGACTCGTCGACACCGGCGGTTTTCACCACGCAGCCGTCGAGGGCGATGTTGCCGTACAGCACGGCCAGGCCGCCTTCTTGCGAATAGGCGTGCTCGAAGCTGCGGATGCAGCCGTTCTCGCGGTCGTCATCCAGGGTTTCCCAACGGGTCGACTGGCTGAACGCGGTCTGGGTCGGGATGCCGGCAGGGCCTGCCTTGAAGAAGGTGTGCACGGCCTCGTCATCGGTCTGGGTGATGTCCCACTTGGCGATGGCTTCTTCCATGCTGCGGCTGTGCACGGTCGGCAGGTCGGTGTGCAGCAGGCCGCCACGGGCCAGCGAACCGAGGATGCTGAAGATGCCACCGGCGCGGTGCACGTCTTCCATGTGGTACTTCTGGATGTTCGGCGCCACCTTGCACAGCTGTGGCACTTTGCGCGACAGGCGGTCGATGTCGCGCAGGTCGAACGCCACTTCGCCTTCCTGGGCCGCGGCCAGCAGGTGCAGGATGGTGTTGGTCGAGCCGCCCATGGCGATGTCGAGCATCATGGCGTTTTCGAACGCCTTGAAGTTGGCGATGCTGCGCGGCAGCACCGACTCGTCGTTCTCGCCGTAGTAGCGCTTGCACAGCTCGACGATGGTGCGGCCGGCGGTGAGGAACAGCTGCTCGCGGTCGGCGTGGGTGGCCAGGGTCGAACCGTTGCCCGGCAGGGCCAGGCCCAGGGCCTCGGTCAGGCAGTTCATCGAGTTGGCGGTGAACATGCCGGAGCACGAACCGCAAGTCGGGCAGGCGCTGCGCTCGTATTCGGCGACTTTCTCGTCACTGGCGGTGGAGTCGGCGGCGATGACCATGGCGTCGACCAGGTCCAGGCCGTGGCTGGCCAGCTTGGTCTTGCCGGCTTCCATCGGGCCGCCGGAAACGAAGATCACCGGGATGTTCAGGCGCAGGGCAGCCATCAGCATGCCGGGGGTGATCTTGTCGCAGTTCGAAATGCAGACGATGGCGTCAGCGCAGTGGGCGTTGACCATGTACTCCACGGCGTCGGCAATGATCTCGCGGCTTGGCAGCGAGTACAGCATGCCGTCGTGGCCCATGGCGATGCCGTCATCGACCGCGATGGTGTTGAATTCCTTGGCCACGCCACCGGCGCGCTCGATTTCGCGGGCCACCAGCTGGCCCAGGTCCTTCAGGTGCACGTGGCCCGGGACGAACTGGGTGAACGAGTTGGCAATGGCGATGATCGGTTTCTTGAAGTCTTCGTCCTTCATGCCGGTGGCGCGCCACAGGGCACGGGCGCCGGCCATGTTGCGGCCTTGGGTGGAAGTCTTGGAACGATAATCAGGCATGAAACACTCCTGGCGGCTTAATCAGGTCACATAAAGGGGAGTGAGCTTCTCTTGTCCTTTGCGCCGCAGGCCGGTTGCCACTGGCACGGATGAGGCCGAAGACCGCGCGGGATCGCCGCGTGCTTGGCCAGAGCTCATAAACCCGCCGGGGATGACTGGCGATGAATAGGCCGATTCTACACCGCTGGCGCGGCGAAGGAATGCAGATGTGGATGGTTGGCGGGGGGATTGCGGCAGGAAAGGGCCGCTTGGCGGCCCTTTTTGGCAGAGATCAGCTGTTGGGCAGCAACCGGCAGGTGATGCTCTTGATGTAGCGGGTTTCGGCAATGGCCGGGTGTACCGGGTGGTCCGGCCCCTGGCCGCCGCGCTCGAGCAGCTGCATGTTGCGGTCCAGGTGGCGGGCGCTGGTCAGCAGGATGTTGTGCAGGTCGTCCTCGGGCAGGTGCATCGAGCACGAGGCGCTGACCAGGATGCCGTCCTTGCTCAGCATGCGCATGGCCTGTTCGTTGAGGCGGCGGTAGGCCGCTTCGCCGTTTTTCAGGTCTTTCTTGCGCTTGATGAAGGCGGGTGGGTCGGCAATGATCACGTCGAAGCGTTCTTCAGCGGCCTTCAGTTCGCGCAGGGCTTCGAACACATCGCCCTCGATGCAGGTCAGCTTCTCGCTGATGCCGTTCAGCGCCGCGTTGCGCTCCACGCCATCCAGGGCAAAGCCCGAGGCGTCGACGCAGAACACTTCGCTGGCGCCGAACGCGCCGGCCTGCACACCCCAGCCACCGATGTAGCTGAACAGGTCGAGCACCCGCTTGCCTTTAACGTACGGCGCCAGGCGCGCACGGTTCATGCGGTGATCGTAGAACCAGCCGGTCTTCTGGCCTTCACGCACCGGGGCTTCGAACTTGACGCCGTTCTCTTCCAGCGGCACCCAGTCCGGCACCTCACCGTAAACGGTCTCGACATAGCGCTGCAGGCCTTCGGCGTCACGCGCGGCGGAATCGTTCTTGAACAGGATGCCGCTTGGTTTGAGCACTTGCACCAGGGCAGCGATCACGTCGTCCTTGTGCGCTTCCATGGTGGCCGAGGCCAGCTGAACCACGAGGATGTCGAAGAAGCGGTCGACCACCAGGCCCGGCAGCAGGTCGGAATCGCCATAGACCAGGCGGTAGCATGGCTGGTCGAACAGGCGCTCGCGCAGCGACAGGGCGACGTTCAGGCGGTGAACCAGCAGCGACTTGTCTAGCGGCAACTTGATGTCGCGCGACAGCAGGCGGGCGCAGATCAGGTTGTTGGGGCTGAGTGCGACGATGCCCAGCGGCTTGCCGTTGGCTGCCTCCAGAACGGCCTGCTGGCCGGCCTGGAAGCCTTGCAGCGGGGTCGCAGTAACGTCGACTTCGTTGCTGTAGACCCACAGGTGGCCGGCGCGCAGGCGGCGGTCGGCATTGGCTTTGAGGCGAAGGCTGGGCAGGGACATGACGTCGCTCCGGGAAAAAAGAGCGGGAGTATACCCTGTTGGCCTGCACTTCGGTTCGGGGCACGACAAAGCGCTGGCACAGCCAACTGGGTTAGAATCCCCCGTCCTAAACGAGTGTGCACGTATGTCCCAAGAACTCAGCGCCGAACAGATCCAGCAAGCCTTGCAAGGCATTACCATTCCGCCGCAACCGCAGATCATGGTCGACCTGCAGTTCGAGCAGTACATGCCTGACCCGGACCTGGAAACCATCGCCAAGCTGATTTCCCAGGACCCGGGCCTCTCGGGCGCCTTGCTCAAGCTGGTCAACTCGCCGCACTTTGGCCTGGCCAACAAGATTGGCTCGATCCAGCGTGCGGTGAACCTGCTGGGCAGCCGTTCGATCATCAACCTGATCAACGCCCAGTCGATCAAAGGCGAGATGAGCGATGAGACCATCGTCACGCTCAACCGCTTCTGGGATACCGCTCAGGACGTGGCCAACACCTGCCTGACCCTGGCCAAGCGCACCGGCATCCAGGCCGCGGACGAGGCCTACACCCTGGGCCTGTTCCATGACTGCGGCGTGCCGCTGATGCTCAAGCGCTTCCCCAACTACATGGATGTGCTGGAAGAGGCCTATGCCAAGGCCGGCGAAGAAACCCGCGTGGTCGATACCGAAAACCATACTTTCAACACCAACCATTCGGTGGTCGGCTACTTCACCGCCAAATCCTGGCGCCTGCCTGAGCACCTTACGGCTGCCATCGCCAACCACCACAACGCCCTGGCGGTGTTCCGCGACGAGAGCTCGCGCAACACACAGAGCCAGCTGAAGAACCTGCTGGCAGTGCTGAAGATGGCCGAGCACATCTGCGCGTCCTACCGGGTGCTTGGCAACCAGGCGGTTGACCACGAATGGAACGTGGTCGGCCCGCTGGTGCTCGATTACATTGGCTTGTCGGAATACGATTTCGAGAACCTCAAGCAGAACATTCGCGAGCTGGGCGGGCACTGACACATGCCGGAATTACCCGAAGTAGAAACCACCCGGCGCGGTATTGCGCCGCACCTGGAAGGCCAGCGCGTCAGTCGTGTGGTAGTACGTGACCGGCGCTTGCGCTGGCCGATCCCCGAGGACCTGGATGTGCGCCTGTCGGGGCAGCGCATTGTCAGTGTCGAGCGGCGCGCCAAGTACCTGTTGATCAATGCCGAGGTCGGTACGCTGATCAGTCACCTGGGCATGTCGGGCAACCTGCGGCTGGTCGAGCTGGGCCTGCCGGCGGCCAGGCATGAGCACGTGGACATCGAGTTGGAGTCGGGGCTGATGCTGCGCTACACCGACCCGCGCCGCTTTGGCGCCATGCTGTGGAGCCTGGACCCGCTGAACCACGAACTGCTGCTGCGCCTGGGGCCAGAGCCGCTGACCGACCTGTTCGACGGTGAGCGCCTGTTCCAGCTATCCCGCGGGCGGTCGATGGCGGTCAAGCCGTTCATCATGGACAACGCAGTGGTGGTGGGGGTGGGCAACATCTACGCCACCGAGGCGCTGTTTGCTGCGGGCATCGACCCGCGCCGTGCCGCTGGCGGGATATCCCGGGCGCGTTATCTGAAGCTGGCGATCGAGATCAAGCGGGTGCTGGCGGCGGCGATCGAGCAAGGCGGTACCACACTGCGCGACTTTATCGGGGGCGATGGGCAGCCGGGGTACTTCCAGCAGGAATTGTTCGTTTACGGGCGGGGCGGGCAGCCGTGCAAGGTGTGTGGCACGGAGTTGCGCGAGGTGAAGCTGGGGCAGCGGGCGAGCGTGTATTGCCCGCGCTGCCAGCGCTAACCTGAAAGCTGGCGCGATCACTGTGGGAGCGGGCAAGCCCGCGAAGCAAGCAACTCGATGGATGGCACCGGCTGCGCCGGTGTTCGCGGGCATGCCCGCTCCCACAGGGACCGTGCAGAGGCTGCTGGGACTCAGTCCTTGCCGGTAATGCGGCGGTACTTGGCCATCAGCTGTTCTTCGGTCTCCGGGTGCGCTTCATCCAGCGGGATGCAGTCGACCGGGCAGACCTGCTGGCACTGCGGCTCGTCGTAGTGACCTACGCACTGGGTGCACAGGTTAGGGTCGATCACGTAGATCTCTTCGCCTTGGGAGATAGCCTCGTTCGGGCACTCGGGTTCGCAGACGTCGCAGTTGATGCAATCGTCGGTGATGATCAGGGACATGGGGACTCCGGCCGGGGCTCACAGCCCGGGCATGTTCAACGCAATGGGCACAATTGTGCCGCATTCGCGCCCGCAGTGCACGCGGGCGCGACAATCAGGCGGTCAGGCTTGCTTCTTGAAGCGTTCAGTCAGCGCTTCGGCCACCACCGGGTGGACGAACTTGGTGATATCTCCGCCCAGTGCGGCAATTTCCCGGACCAACGTCGAAGAAATGAACGAATAGCGCTCCGACGGCGTGAGGAACAGGCTCTCGACATCGGGGGCCAGCTGCCGGTTCATGTTCGCCAGTTGGAACTCGTACTCGAAGTCGGAAACGGCACGCAGGCCACGCAGGAAGACGTTGGCACCCTGTTCCTTGGCGAAATGCGCCAACAGGGAAGAGAAGCCGATGACTTCGACATTGGGCAGGTGCTTGGTGACCTCACGGGCGAGCTCCACCCGTTGTTCCAGCGGGAACAGGGGGTTTTTCTTCGGGCTGGCCGCCACTGCGATGATCACGTGGTCGAACAGCCGCGAGGCGCGCTCGACCAAGTCGCCATGGCCTTTGGTAATGGGGTCGAAAGTACCCGGGTACAACACTCGGTTCATCGCGTCATCCTGGCTGGAGTGCGTTGGGGAGTCGGATGGTAGCGCAGCGACGGCGCCCCGGCCAAGTCATGCGGCTGGCTGATGGCACTATAGACAGGGGCCGTATTGGTTGTCATGCGCTGTGTGCCAGGCGGGCAATCAGGGCTTCGGTGAGCCTGGCGCTGATGGCATACACCGACAGTTGCGGGTTGGCGCCGATGCTGGTGGGGAACAGCGAGCCGTCGTGGACCGACAGGTTGTCCAGCTGGTGATGGCGGCCCTGGCTGTCGCATACCGCCTGGCGCGGGTCTTCGCCCAATGCACAGCCCCCCATCACATGGGCGCTGCCCAGGCGCGTCCTGAAGGGCTCCAGGCGCAAGGCGTCGATCATGCGCAAGGCCTGTTCCAGGCTGGAAGCGGTGCTGGCATCGCTGTGCACGGGCGTCACCTGCGTGGCCCCGGCCGCGAACTGGATCTGTGCCATGCTGCGGTAGGCGCGACGCAACCCGTCGCGCAGGTAGTTGGTGACCGGGTAATCGAGCACCGGTGAGCCATCGCCACGCAGCTCCACGGCCCCGCCCTGGCTTTCGGGGTGAAAGCCGTCACGTAGCAACGCCAGCATCACATGGGTGTGCGGCAGCTCGGCCATGCGCCGGGCGTTCTCTTGGCCGTGCCCGCCCAGCAGGGTGCTGGCCAGGGCCGGGTGCAGCGGCGGCACTTCCAGTTTGTAGCCGACCGGGCCATCCGTACCACCCTGCCACTGGAAGTGGTCGCTGTAGATGGACTGCGGGGCGCCGTAGTAAGGGTCGATGCGCTCCTTGAAGCGCGCTGCGCTGAAATTCACCAGGTGCAGGAAGGTGCGCTTGCCCAGGCGGCCATGGGGGTCTGGAGCGTCGGAACGCAGCAGCAGGGCCGGGCTGTTGATGCCGCCGCCGGCCAGCAGGTAATGACGTGCACGTACCCTGACCTGCTTGCCGGTGGGGTAGATGCCTTGGGCATCCAGGGCATGGCATGTCAGGCCCTGGATACGTTCGCCGTTGTGTGTGAAGCGCGCGGCCCGGGCCAGGTACAGCAGTTCGCCGCCATGGTCGAGGGTGGCGGGAATGCGGGTTACCAGCATCGACTGTTTGGCATTCACCGGGCAGCCCATGCCGCAGTAGCCCAGGTTCCAGCAGCCGCGCACGTTGCGCGGGATCACCGCCCAGCGGTAGCCCAGTTGTTCGCAGCCCCGGCGCAGCACGTCGTTGTTGGCGTTGGGCGGCATGGCCCAGGGTGTAATGCCCAGCTCTTGTTCCACCCGCTCGAACCAGGGGCGCAGGTCATCCTCACCCAGGCCGTTCACGCTGTGCGCCGAGGCCCAGTGGGCCAGCGTCTGCGGCGGGGTACGAAAGCTCGATGTCCAGTTCACCAGCGTGGTGCCGCCAACGGCGCGGCCCTGAAGAATGGTGATGGCGCCATCCTTGCTCATGCGCCCCAGGCCCTCCTGGTACAGGCTGGCGTAGGCTTCGCTCTCCAGCAGGTGGAAGTCGCTGCTGGTCCTGAGCGGGCCTTCTTCGATCAACAGCACCTTGAACCCGGCAGCGCTGAGCATCTGTGCGCTGGTGGCACCACCGGCACCGCTGCCGATAACGGCTACATCGGCCTCAAGGGCCAGGTCATGCTCCAGGCGCGAAGCGTCGTGGGTTATCCAGCCGCGTTCGAGGCCTTGGCGAAACGGATCGGCTACAGGCATTGGCGATGCTCTTGTTGTTTTCAAATGTTCGGTGGACCGGGGTAACCACAGGCGGCCCAGGACTCGGGGCGTTCGTACCAGGCCATTTGCAGCAGTTGCAGCAACGAGGCGTGGCCCATGCGCAGCAGGCTCAATGAACTGTCCTGCCAACGCTGCAGGAAGGCTGTGACCTGGGTAGGGCTGGCCTGTTCCCAGGCGCCCCAGATACCGGTCAACGGGCCGCGGGTGAGTGGCAGGCTCAGCACGTCGAACAGTTGCCGGGTGAGCTTGAGCATTTCCGGCGACAAGGCTGCCAGTTTGTGGTCGAGGCTTAGCAGTACTGGCTGCTCGGTGGCCAACGTACCCGCCAGCACCACCGGGATCAGCGCACGCAGCAGTGGCAGGTCGTCATCGCGCACTGCCTGGTAACCGTGTGCGCTGGTTTGCGCGGTGCAGCCGACCAGGCTGGTGGCACTCAGAAACACGCTGGCGCCCAAGCTGAAACGCAGCAGGTCACGGCGTTGCATAGACCGGCCCTCAGCGGATAAAAAGCTTGTAGACCAAGCGCTGCAAGGCTTTGCCATAAGGCGGGTAGATCAGCCGTGCGGCGTTGAAGCGTTGCTTGGCCAGCACTGCCTTGGCCTTGCTGAACGTAAGGAAACCGTCGTGGCCGTGGTAATGCCCCATGCCCGAAGGGCCGATGCCACCGAAGGGCAGGTCGTCCTGGGCCACGTGCAGCAAGGTATCGTTCAAGCACACGCCACCCGAGTGGGTGTGGCATAGCACGCGGTCCTGGCCGGCCCGGTCATAACCGAAGTAGTACAGCGCCAGAGGCCGCGGGCGCTGGTTGATGTAAGCCAGCGCCTGGTCGAGGCTGTCATAGGGCACCAGCGGCAGCAGCGGGCCGAAGATTTCGTCCTGCATCACCTGCATGTCGTCATTCACACCCAGCAGCAGGTGCGGTGGCAGGCGCCGGCCCTGGCGGGTTTCGCCAGGGTACAGGTCGAGCACCTGCGCGCCCTTTTCCCGGGCATCGTCCAGCAGGTGCTGCAAACGCTGGAGCTGGCGCGGGTTGATGATGGCGGTGTAGTCGGGGTTATCGGCAATGCGTGGGTACAGGCGGCGAACGGCGCGCTGGTAGGCGTCGCTGAAGGCCTCCAGCCGGTCACGCGGCACCAGCACGTAGTCGGGGGCGACGCAGGTCTGGCCAGCGTTCAGGGTCTTGCCAAAGGCAATGCGCTCTGCCGCGGTATCCAGGGGCACATCGGCTGACACGACGGCCGGTGACTTGCCGCCCAGTTCCAGGGTGACCGGGGTCAGGTTCTGCGCAGCAGCCAGCATGACCTGGCGGCCCACGCTGGTTGCGCCGGTGAACAGCAAGTGGTCGAAGGGCAGGCGGGCGAAGGCCTGGCCTACCTCGACTTCGCCGAGCACCACGCTGACCAGGTCGGTGGGGAATACCCGTTCCAGCAATTGCTTCAGTACCTGGCCACTGGCAGGCGTGGCTTCGCTGAGCTTGAGCATGACCCGGTTGCCTGCGGCGAGGGCGCACGTCAGCGGGCCGATGGCGAGGAATAGCGGGTAGTTCCACGGCACGATGATGCCAACCACCCCCAGCGGTTGGTAACGCACCTGCGCGCTGGCCGGCTGGAAGGCCAGCCCAACCTGCCGCCGGCTGGCGCGCATCCAGCGTTGCAGGTGCTTTTCGGCGTGGCGCAGGCCCTGTACCGAGGGCAGCAGCTCGGCCAGCAGGGTCTCGTCGGCGCTGCGCCCGGCAAAGTCCTCGCTGATGGCTGTGATCAACTCAGCCTGGCCGGCCAGCAGGGCTTCGCGCAGGCTTTTCAGCCATTGACGGCGCTGGGCGGCGGGTGGCAGAGGGTTGCCCGCGAAGGCCTGGCGCTGGGTGGCGAACACTGCTGCAAGGTCGAGGTCGGGTTGCACAGGGGGCAAGGCACTGGGCGAGTTCATGGCGGCGTCGAGTCCGGGCAGGGAATCCCTAGAGCCTATACTCTAATTTGTACCATGGTGCGAATTTTTCCGCGCGGTCGGACGGTGCATTCCACCTGCAATACGCCGTAAGATGACCCTTTGAAGAAGGCCCGCAGACTGGGAGCTGAGCATGGCCCCGCGCATGAAGACCCGAGAGCGCATCGTGCAGAACAGCCTGGAGCTGTTCAACCAGCAGGGCGAACGCAGCGTCAGTACCAACCACATTGCCGCGCACATGGAAATCTCGCCCGGCAACCTGTATTACCACTTCCCCAACAAGCAGGCGATCATCGCCCTGTTGTTCAGCCAGTACGAAGAACTGGTGGACAGCTTCCTGCGCCCGCCACAAGGGCGCGCAGCGACCGTGGAGGACAAGCGCTTCTACCTCAAGGCCTTGCTGGCGGCGATGTGGAACTACCGCTTCCTGCACCGCGACCTGGAGCACCTGCTGGAAAGCGACGCGGAGCTGGCCGCCCGCTACAGGCGCTTTTCCGAACGCTGCCTGCGCCAGGGCCAGGCGATTTATCGCGGCTTTGTCGAGGCCGGCATCCTGACCATGGCACCTGCGCAGATCGAATCGCTGACCATCAATGCCTGGATCGTGCTGACGTCGTGGGTGCGCTTTCTCAGCACCACCCGTGAACATTCCGCGCACCTGGGTGAAGAAGCCTTCAAGCGCGGCGTCTACCAAGTGCTGGTGCTGGAACTCGGCTATGTGACCGACAACGCCCGCAGTGCCGTGGACGCCCTGTGCCAGGAATTCCATGTACCGTTCAACCAGGCCCTGGAACAGTAACCCAGGGCCCTAGTGCCATCGATCAGGAGATTGTCATGCCCCTTGCGCAATTGATCACCCCGCAGCAGTTGGCCGAGCGTCTGGACTCGCCCAAGTTGGTGATCCTCGACTGTCGCTTTGCCCTCGAGGATGTGGACTATGGCCAACGCAGTTACGCCCAGGGGCATATTGCCGGGGCGCATTTTGCCGACCTGGACCGTGACCTTAGCGGGCCTGTGATAAGGCGGCGCACCGGGCGCCACCCTTTGCCTGAGGCGCGGCGCCTGGTCGAACGCTTGTGCGAGTGGGGCCTGGACGATGACAGCGAGGTGGTGCTGTACGACGACGGGCCGGGCGCCTTTGCCGCTCGCGCATGGTGGTTGCTGGCCTGGCTGGGCAAGCGCAGCGGCGTGGCGATTCTCGATGGTGGGCTGAAGGCGTGGCATGCGGCGCACCTGCCTTTAAGCCTGGACTCGCCGCCAAAGCGCGAAGGTACCTTCACTGGTGAGCCGGATGCCAAATTGTTGATCGATGCCGACCACTTGGGCAAGCGGCTGGGTGCTGCGGACCTGACCTTGCTCGATGCACGCGCGTTGCCACGTTTTCGTGGCGAAGTGGAACCGATCGACCCGGTTGCCGGGCATATTCCGGGTGCGCAGTGTGCGGCCTTCACCGACAACCTCGGCGCTGACGGGCGCTTCCTGCCTGCGGACCAGCTCAAGCAGCGCTTTGCCGAAAAGCTGGGCGGGCGTGCGCCGGAGCAGTTGGTGTCTTACTGCGGGTCTGGGGTAACGGCTTGCCATAACCTGTTTGCGATGGCGCTGGCGGGGTACCCGCTGGGCAAGTTGTATGCGGGGTCGTGGAGCGAGTGGATCAATGATCCGCAACGTGGTGTGGCTACCGGCGAGTAAGCAGGCCCGGCCCCATCGCCGGCAAGCCAGCTCCCACAGTGAACATGCAAAGCTTGAGATCTACGCTGTACCTGTGGGAGCTGGCTTGCCGGCGATGAGGGCGGTTGAGCCACTGAAAACCGGGGCTGTTATTGGCCTTCCACCAGCCACTGCGGAATCCGCCGCTCCAGGTAATACCCCGGGTTGCGCAGGCTGCCATCGACAAACCCCACATGCCCGCCGCGGCTGTGCAGCTCGAAGCGGGTCTGCGGTGCCAGTTCACGCGCCGTAGGCAGGCTCTGGCCGGCCACGAACGGGTCATCGCTCGAGTGGATGATCAGCGTAGGCGTGCGGTTCTGGCCGAGGAAGAAGTGGCTCGATGAGCGGCGATAGTAGTCGTGCGCATCGCGAAAGCCGTTGAGCGGAGCAGTGACTTTGCCGTCGAAATCCCAGAACGTGCGCAGGTTGGTCAGTTGCCCCAGGCGCTGCAACGCCGCCAGCCGTTCATGCTGGCCCTGCTCATGGAAGTGCCGCTGCTTGAGCTGAACATACGCCAGCATCTCGCGCATGAAATGCGCCTGATACACCTTGGAGAACCCCTGGCCGATACGGTCGGCACAGTGGTCCAGGCGAAAGGGTACCGACACGGCAACTGCCGCCTCCAGTTGGCTGGCAACGCCGCTCTCGCCCAGGTATTTCAACAGCACATTGCCACCCAGCGAGTAACCCACCGCGTACAGCGGGGCCAAGGGGCGCTTTGTGCGCAGGTGGCTGACAATTTCCGCCAGGTCTTCGCTGGCGCCGGAGTGGTAGCTGCGCGGCAACAGGTTGGGCTCGCCTGAGCAGCCACGCCAGTTCACCGCCACGCTGGCCCAGCCGCGCCCTTGCAGCGCTTGCTGCAGGCCTTTCACATACGGCGAATGTGACGAGCCGGTCAGCCCATGCAGCACAAGCACCAGTGGCGCATGTGGCTCATGGGGGCCATGCCAGTCGAGGTCGATGAAGTCGCCGTCGGCCAGCCACAGCCGCTCGCGGTTGCGCTGCAGTTCAGGCAGCTTGCGCCACAGGGGCCCCCACAGGGTTTGCAGGTGGGGGTTGGAAAGGCCGGTGGCCGGGCGAAATGTGGCGCTTGGGCTGGGCATACTGGGCGACTCGTGATGTGCCTGCCTAGAGTGCCATGAAAAAGCGCCACAGTACCTGCGCTATTGGTCGGTTGTGGCCCTTTGCCAGAGCGCGTAGTGCACCTGACCGGTTTTTTTCTCACGATGCAGGCGCCAGTTGCCCGGCAGTTGCAAGGTTGAAGGCGCTGCCTCGCTTTCGGTATAGACCCACGCCTGTTCGCCCAGCCACTGGTTCTGCTCCAGCAGGTTGCAGGTGTTGGCTAGCAGGTCCTGGTGGAAAGGCGGGTCGAGGAACACCACATCGAACTGCTGCTTGGCCGGGCCTTGCAGGTAGCGCAGGGCATCGGTTTGCAGGATCTGCCCGCGTGGGCAGCGCAGGATCTCGAGGTTGTTCTTCAGGTTGGCGATGGCTGCCGGGTTGCTGTCTAGCGCCACGGCGTCCTTGGCCCCGCGCGAGAGGGCTTCGAGCACCAGTGCGCCACTGCCGGTGAAGGCATCCAGCACCTGGGCACCTTCGATGTAGGGTGCCAGCCAGTTGAAAACGGTTTCGCGCACGCGATCAGGCGTTGGCCGCAGGCCTTCACCCTCCGGTACCGCCAGGCGGCGGCTGCGCCACTCGCCGGCGATGATGCGCAGGTGGCCCTGGCCCTTGCTTTGGCCCGGTTGCGGGCGGGCGGGAGGGGTGGATCTAGGCATTAGTGCTCCGGTACCCCGAGCGGCTGCTCGGAGGGCTTGTCAGTGGGGGCTGGCAGCGGTTTTTGTGGCACTTTCGGGCCAACGGTGACGATCACCAGTTTATCGGCTGACAGGTGTTTGTTCATCGCTGCCTTGACCTGCTCGACGGTGAGGGCCTGGGACTGCTGCATGAAGTCCTCCAGCCAAGTCAGCGGCAGGTTGTAGAAGCCGATGGCGCCCAACTGGCCGACGATACTGGCGTTACTGGCGTTGGACAGCGGGAAGCTACCGGCCAGTTCGCGCTTGGCATCGTCCAGCTCTTGCTGGGTAGGGCCGGCCTTGAGGTAGTCGGCGAGAATGTCCTGCACCAGCTTGAGCGTACCTTCGCTGAGTTCGGCACGGGTTTGCAGGTTGATCATGAACGGGCCGCGTACCTGCATCGGGCTGAACACCGAGTACACGCCGTACGTCAGGCCGCGCTTTTCACGCACTTCGCTCATCAGCCGGGTGCCGAACGCGCCGCCACCGAGGATCTGGTTGCCCAGCGACAAGGCTGGCCAGTCCGGGTCCTGACGGTCGATACCCAGTTCGGCCAGCATCAAGTGGGTCTGCTTGGACGGGAAGTCGATGTGGGTCAAGCCGGCCTTGGCTTCGGTTGGCTGGGCTGGGGCGGCAAGCGCCGGGCCCTTGGGCAGGCCGGCAGACACCTGGGCGGCAATGGCTTCGGCCTCGGCGCGGCTCAGGTCACCGACCAGGGCGATGACCGCGTTGCCGCCGGTATAGGCCTTGGCGTGGAAGGCGCGCAGTTGTGCCAGGGTGATGCCGTTGATGCTTTCGGCGGTACCGTCACTAGGGTGGGCGTAAGGGTGCTCGCCGTAGAGCTTGCCGAACAGCGCCTTGCCTGCAATCTTGCCGGGGTTCTGCTTCTCGTATTCGAAGCCGGCCAGCATCTGGTTCTTGATGCGTTTGAGAGCGTCTTCGGGGAAGGTCGGTTTGCCGGCCACTTCAGCGAAAAGCTTGAGTGCCGGTTCGCGTTTGTCCTTGGCGCTGAGGCTGCGCAACGACGCTACGGCCATGTCGCGGTAGGAACCGTTGCCAAAGTCTGCGCCCAGGCCTTCGAAGCCTTCGGCGATGGCGGTCACGTCCTTGCCGGCCACACCCTCGTTGAGCATGGCGTTGGTCAGGGCGGCCACGCCGGGTGTGCTGCCGTCCTGGCTGCTGCCCGCGGCAAACGTGACGCGCAGGTCGAACATGGGCAGTTCGCGGGCTTCGACGAACAATACCCGGGCGCCTTCGGCGGTGTTCCAGTGCTGGATGTTCAGCTGACGCCGGCTGGGCGCCTTGCCATCGAGCTCGGCCAGCGATTGCAAGGTGTTGGCCGGGCGGGCGGCGCTGCTGTCGGCTTTAGCTGCATTGTCGGCCATGGCCGGGGCGGCCAGCACGGCCGCCAGCGCCAAGGCGCGGATACCCGTGGCCAGCAGGGTTGGGCGCGGTGCGCGACGATCACTCATGAGCGGACTCCTCAGGCAGTACATGGGCAACGCTCAGGCGTTCACGGGTGAAATAGGTGCGCGCGGCGTTCTGGATGTCCTGCGGGGTGACACGCTTGAGCTCGTCCAGCTCGCTGTCGATCAGTTTCCAGGACAGGCCGACGGTTTCCAGCTGGCCGATAGTGGTGGCCTGGCTGCTGATGGAGTCGCGGTCGTAGACCAGGCCGGCAATGACCTGGGCGCGCACGCGTTCGAGCTCTTCTGCCGTGGGCGGGGTGGTCTTGAGCTCGTCAAGCAACTGCCAGATGCCTTTTTCGACATCGGCGAGGGTTTTCTGCTTTTGCACGTTCGGCGTAGCCGAGATCAGGAACAGGCTGTCGCCGCGAGTAAAGGCGTTGTAGCTGGACGAAGCACCGGCTACCAGCTCCTGGCCACGCTCCAGGCGGGCCGGCATGCGGGCGCTGTAGCCGCCGTCGAGCAGGGCCGAGATCAGGCGCAGGGCGTGCACGGTACGCGGGTCTTTGGCGGTGGGCAGGCCGGGCACGTTGAACCCGTAGATCAGGCTGGGCAGCTGCGTGCGTACATGCAGGGTCAGCTGACGCTGGCCAGGCTCGGCCAGCTCAAGTGGCAGTTTGGCAGGCGGTACCGCGCGTTTGGGAATGCTGCCGAAGTACTTCTGCGCCAGGCCCTTGACCTCATCGGCTGTGACATCGCCGACCACCACCAGGGTGGCATTGTTGGGGGCGTACCAGCTCTCGTACCAGTGGCGCAGTTCCTCGACCTTCATGCGCTCGAGGTCGGCCATCCAGCCAATGGTCGGGGTGTGGTAGCCGCTGGCCGGGTAGGCCATGGCGCGGAACAGCTCGAATGCCTTGGCGTTGGGCTGATCGTCGGTGCGCAGGCGGCGTTCTTCCTTGATCACCTCGATTTCGCGGCTGAATTCGTCGGCGGGCAGGCGCAGGCTGGCCAGGCGGTCGGCCTCCAGTTCCAGGGCCACCGGCAGGCGGTCGCGGGCCAGCACCTGGTAGTAGGCGGTGTAGTCGTCGCTGGTAAAGGCGTTTTCTTCGGCGCCCAGGTCACGCAGGATGCGCGAAGCTTCACCGGGGCCGATTTTGGCGCTGCCCTTGAACATCATGTGTTCCAGCGCGTGGGACAGGCCGGTCTGGCCCGGGGTCTCGTAGCTGGAGCCGACCTTGTACCAGATCTGCGAGACTACCACCGGGGCCCGGTGGTCTTCGCGTACGACCACTTTGAGGCCGTTGTCGAGGATGAATTCGTGGGTGGGTTGCACATCGGCGGCAAAGGCCGCGAGCGGCAGGCAGAGCGTGCCGAACAACAGGCCAGCGGCGCGGCGGGCTAGAGCATTCATACGGTGTTTAACCTGTTCGGCGGCCCGCTGGGTTTAGCGTCGACGGGCCAGGAGGTGCTAGGATACTGATCCGGTTGCCTGGCGACCATGCCTGTCGCCGTTCTGGCCCACAGGACACTAAGACAAAACGTTGCGCATGAACCAGCCGGCTTCAAGATAGTCTGTTCTGCGTAGAGAGAATTCCCGATGTGCCGTTGCTGGCCCATCGCTACCCTGAGATAGCCGTCCTCCATGTTTGGTTCCAACGACGACAAAAAAGCGCCGGCCGAGGCTGGCGAAAAGAAAGGCCTGTTCAGCTGGTTTCGAAAGAAGCCGCAGCAACCCGTCGCCGAACAGCCACAAGCGCCTGAAGCCCAGGCCGCAGAACCTGTAGCGCCGCAGCCCGCCGTCGAGCACCCTGAAGCTGCTCCGGTAGAGCCGGTGGTTGCAGAAACTCCCGCACCTGCAACCGAGACCCCTCGGGCTTTCGAGCCAGCACCTGCCCCTGAACCTGCACCTGCCCCAGTGGTTGCACCGGTCCTCGAGCCTGCCCCGGTGCCTGAGCCTGCCCCAGTGGTTACCCCAGCTCCCGAGCCTGCACCGGCCCCGGTGGGAGCGGGCGTGCCCGCGAATGCGGAGCCTGCCACCCCGCAGGTCGTGACCCCTGCGCCAGCACCCGCCCCGGTCATTCAAACCGTCGAGCCCCCGGTCAGCAACCTGGTCCTGCCCGTTGCCGAGGAGCCCGTCGCCCTGGTTCCTGACCTGGAGCCAAAGGCCCCGCCGGCGATCCCCGAGCGCCCGGTGGCAGCACCTGTCGAGCCAGAGCCAGAGCCAGCCACAACCGTTACCGAGCAAGCCAAACCAGGCTTCTTCGCCCGCCTCAAACAGGGCCTGTCCAAGACCAGCGCCAGCATCGGCGAGGGCATGGCCAGCCTGTTCCTCGGCAAGAAGGTCATCGACGACGACCTGCTCGATGAAATCGAAACCCGGCTGCTGACTGCCGACGTCGGCGTGGAAGCCACCTCGGCCATCGTCCAGAACCTGACCCAGAAAGTCGCGCGCAAGCAGCTGGCCGACGCCGATGCCCTGTACAAGTCGTTGCAGGAAGAATTGGCCGCACTGCTGCGCCCGGTTGAGCAGCCGCTGAAAGTCCAGGCACAGAACAAGCCCTACGTGATCCTGGTGGTTGGCGTGAACGGTGCCGGCAAGACCACCACCATCGGCAAGCTGGCCAAGAAGCTGCAACTGGAAGGCAAGAAGGTGATGCTGGCTGCAGGCGATACCTTCCGTGCCGCGGCGGTCGAGCAACTGCAGGTGTGGGGCGAGCGCAACCAGATTCCGGTGATTGCCCAGCACACAGGCGCCGACTCTGCCTCGGTGATCTTCGATGCCGTGCAGGCCGCCAAGGCGCGTGGCGCAGACGTGCTGATCGCCGACACCGCGGGGCGCCTGCACACCAAAGACAACCTGATGGAAGAGCTGAAGAAGGTTCGCCGGGTCATCGGCAAGCTCGACGCCGATGCGCCGCACGAGGTGCTGCTGGTGCTCGACGCCGGTACTGGCCAGAACGCCATCAGCCAGGCCAAGTACTTCAACCAGAGTGTCGAACTGACCGGGCTGGCCCTGACCAAGCTGGACGGCACCGCCAAGGGCGGGGTGATCTTCGCCCTGGCCAAGCAGTTCAATATCCCGATCCGCTTCATCGGTGTGGGTGAAGGCATCGATGACCTGCGCACCTTTGAAGCCGAGCCGTTCGTCAAGGCTCTGTTCGCCGAGCGAGACTGACCATGATCCGATTCGAACAGGTTGCCAAGCGCTATCCCAACGGTCATGTGGGTTTGCATGAACTGAGTTTCCGGGCGCGCCGGGGCGAATTCCTGTTCGTCACCGGGCACTCGGGCGCCGGCAAGAGCACCTTGCTGCGCCTGTTGCTGGCCATGGAGCGCCCGACCAGCGGCAAGCTGATGCTGGCCGGGCAGGACCTGGGCCAGATCAGCAACGCGCAAATCCCGTTCCTGCGTCGGCAGATCGGCGTGGTGTTCCAGAACCACCAATTGCTGTTCGACCGCACCGTGTTCAACAACATCGCCCTGCCATTGCAGATTCTCGGCCTGTCCAAGGCCGAGGTTGCCAAGCGCGTGGACTCGGCCCTGGAGCGTGTATCGCTGAGCGACAAGGGCGAGCTGTTCCCGGCCGACCTGTCCACCGGGCAGCAGCAGCGGGTAGGTATCGCACGCGCTATCGTGCATCAGCCGGCCTTGCTGCTGGCCGACGAACCCACCGGTAACCTGGACCCGCGCCTGGCCGCAGAGATCATGGGTGTGTTTGAAGACATCAACCGCCTGGGCACCACGGTATTGATCGCCAGCCACGACCTGGCACTGATTGCGCGCATGCGCCACCGTATGCTGACCTTGCAGCGCGGCCGCTTGATCGGCGATGGGGAGGCTGGGCAATGAGCACTACACGTACGCCGAAGGTTTCCGAACGGGTTGCGCCAAAGCCGGCCGACCCGCAACCGGCAAAGAAAAAACGCGGCGAAGACGACGACGGCCCGGATTTCCGCACGCTGCTGCATGCCTGGCTGGAAAGCCACCGTGCCAGCATGGCCGATAGCCTGCGCCGTCTGGGCAAGCAGCCGATCGGCAGCTTTTTC
Source organism: Pseudomonas sp. NPDC008258 (assembly GCF_042956345.1). Classification (NCBI taxonomy): domain Bacteria; kingdom Pseudomonadati; phylum Pseudomonadota; class Gammaproteobacteria; order Pseudomonadales; family Pseudomonadaceae; genus Pseudomonas; species Pseudomonas sp. NPDC008258. Next base: position 200,867 of record NZ_JBIBGE010000004.1, on the reverse strand, counting down.
ACCTGCCTGGTGATGGCAGTGGCGCTGAGCATGCCCATGGGCCTGTCGTTGCTGCTGAAAAACATCGAGCAGCTTGGCGGCTCGTGGCAGCGCGCAGCGCAGATTTCGCTGTTTCTCAAGCTGGATGCCGGTAGCCGCGACGGTGAAGCGCTGCGTGATGAGATCAAGGGCATGCCCGGTGTGGCAGACGCGCAATTCGTTAGCCGCGAGCAGGCGCTGGAGGAATTCCAGCAGCAGTCTGGCCTGGGCGAGGCCTTGCGCGAACTGCCTGACAACCCGCTGCCTGGCGTAGTGGTGGTGACCCCGAGCGAGGTCGACAAGCCGGCCCTGGAAGCGTTGCGTCAGCGCCTGTCGGAGCTGCCGAGGGTGGAGGTGGCGCAACTGGACCTGGTGTGGGTCGAGCGCCTCGCAGCCATCCTCAAGCTGGGTGACCGCTTCGTCTTCGGCTTGGCCGTGATGCTGATTGCTGCGTTGCTGTTAGTAATCGGTAACACAATTCGTCTACACATTGAAAACCGCCGCATCGAGATCGAGGTGATCAAGCTGGTAGGCGGCACCGACGCCTACGTGCGCCGGCCTTTCCTGTACATGGGCGCCTTGTATGGCCTGGGTGCGGGCCTACTGGCGTGGGGCATCCTGGCGTTTGGCCTGAACTGGCTGAACGAGGCGGTTGTAGGGCTTTCCGGCCTGTATGGCAGTGATTTCGCACTGGGCGGTGTGCCTGCGTCCGATGGTCTGTCCCTCTTGATCGGAGCAGTGTTGTTGGGGTATATCGGTGCATGGATTGCCGTCGCTCGTCATCTGAACGAGCTGGCGCCGCGATAGTTTTTACGTGCCAGCATTGACATTTTCTTCACCATGGAACTTGTACCGTCGTTCCGGGTCAATGTTGGCAGCGCCCACAAGGCGCGAGTCTGGTAAGTCGGAGGTTCTTGAATGACCACATCGTTGCAACCTGCCTATGCCTTGGTGCCCGGTGCAAACCTGGAAGCCTATGTGCACACGGTCAACAGCATCCCGCTGCTGACGGTCGAGCAGGAGCGTGATCTGGGCGAGCGTCTCTATTATGAGCAGGATGTCGAGGCCGCTCGTCAAATGGTGATGGCCCACCTGCGTTTCGTCGTACATATCGCCCGTAGCTATGCAGGCTACGGGCTGGCCCAGGCCGACCTGATCCAGGAAGGCAACGTTGGCCTGATGAAAGCCGTCAAGCGCTTCAACCCGGAAATGGGCGTGCGCCTGGTGTCTTTCGCCGTGCACTGGATCAAGGCAGAGATTCACGAATTCATCCTGCGCAACTGGCGCATCGTCAAGGTGGCCACCACCAAGGCCCAGCGCAAACTGTTCTTCAACCTGCGCAGCCAGAAGAAACGCCTGGCCTGGCTGAACAACGACGAAGTGCATCGCGTGGCTGAAAGCCTGGGTGTCGAGCCGCGTGAAGTGCGTGAGATGGAAAGCCGTTTGAGTGGCCAGGACATGGCCTTCGACCCGGCAGCCGAGGCGGATGACGACAGCGCCTTCCAGTCGCCTGCGCATTATCTGGAAGACCACCGGTACGACCCGGCGGTGCAACTGGAGAATGCCGACTGGAGCGATAATTCCACCAGCAACCTGCACGAAGCACTGCAAGGCCTGGACGAGCGTAGCCGCGATATTCTCTACCAGCGCTGGCTGGCAGAAGAGAAGGCCACTTTGCATGAGCTGGCGGACAAGTACAGCGTCTCGGCCGAGCGGATTCGCCAGCTTGAGAAGAATGCGATGAACAAGGTCAAGGCGTTGATTGCGGTCTGATCAAGCCTTGGTTGCACAGAAAAGCCGCTGGCCCTGATCGGGTACGCGGCTTTTTTATTTGTGTTGTTTGTACCGGCCTCTTCGCGGGCGCGCCCGCTCCCACATGTACGGCGCAAGTCTTGTGGGAGCGGGCGTGCCCGCGAAAGGGCCCTCAAAGCTTGCGCGAGGTGTCGAGCTGCATCAGGTAGCTGGGCCCACCCAACTGGCTCATCTGCCGGCGAATCCACCCGGCCCGGCTGGCCACGTAGGCGCTCGGCCGGCTGGCACTCCACTTGATCGGGCTAGGCAGCACCGCCGCCAGTTGCGCGGCCTGCTGGCGGCTGAGCCGGCTGGCATCGACGCCAAAGTGATAACGCGCCGCCGCCTGCGCACCAAACACGCCCTTGCCCCACTCGGCGCTGTTCAGGTAGACCTCAAGAATGCGTTCTTTGGACCAGAACAGCTCGATCAGGGCCGTGAACCAGGCTTCCAGCCCCTTGCGGAACCAGCTGCGCCCGGACCACAGGAACAGGTTCTTTGCCACTTGCTGGGTCAGGGTGCTGGCACCGCGAACACTGCCGCCGCGCTCGTTATAGGCCAGCGCCGCCTGGATGGCCGGGATGTCGAACCCCCAATGGCTGGCGAACTTCTGGTCCTCACCCGCGATGACGGCAACTTTCAGCTCATCGGAGATGTTCTCCCATGGTTCCCAGTCGCGTTGCAGGTCGATCGGCTCGCCATTGACCCACGACTGCACCTTTCGCTCGACCATCAGGGCCGTACCGGGCGGCGGCACCCAGCGGAACACCAATACCAGCACGATGCTGCCGGCAGCGAACCAGAGCAGGGCACGGGAGAGGCGGCGGATAAGGGTTGGCAGCATGACGATGGCTTGGCCGTACGGGTGGAAGGGGCCATTATACAGACCCGATACAAGGAGTCGTCCCATGCTTCGCAGCTTCCTGATGCTTGCCGCCTTTTTCGGCTTTACCGGGGTCGCCCTGGGCGCCTTCGCCGCCCATGGCCTGAAAAGCCGGCTGACGGCCGACTACCTGGCTATCTTCCACACCGGCGTGACCTACCAGCTGGTGCATGCGCTGGCGATCTTTGGCGTTGCCGTGCTCTCGGCGCACCTGCCCGGGCGCCTGGTCGGCTGGGCAGGCGGCCTTTTTGCGCTGGGTATCGTGCTGTTCTCCGGCAGCTTGTACCTGCTGACCCTCAGCGGCATCGGCAAGCTCGGCATCATCACCCCGATTGGCGGCCTGTGCTTCCTCGCCGGTTGGTTGTGCCTGGGCCTGGCAGCCTGGCGGCTGGGCTGACCGGTTGGTCCACAATCGCGACTAATGGCGCGCACCGCCCTTGGGTTGCAGGGCGGTTCGGCGCTAGAATGCGGGCCCCAAAGAACAATGGTGGCCGTGCGCATGCGCATTCAACTGAACGGTGAACCTTACGAACTGCCTGCCGGCGAGAGCGTTGCAGCCCTGCTGGCGCGCCTGGAGCTGACCGGGCGCCGCATTGCCGTGGAACTGAACCTGGACATCGTGCCGCGTAGCCAGCACGACAGCACGCTGCTGAACGACGGCGACCAGGTCGAAGTGGTCCACGCCATCGGTGGCGGCTGACAGCAGCCCGGCGGTTCACAAGCAAGCCCTGCAACCTATTCCCGAGGAACAACGATGAGCAACGTTCGTAGCGACAAGCCCTTCATCCTGGCCGGGCGCACTTTCCAGTCGCGCCTGCTGGTTGGCACCGGCAAGTACCGTGACATGGAAGAAACCCGCTTGGCGACCGAGGCCTCGGGTGCCGAGATCGTCACCGTGGCCGTGCGCCGGACCAACCTTGGCCAGAATGCGGGCGAGCCGAACCTGCTCGATGTGCTTTCGCCCGACAAGTACACCATCCTGCCCAATACCGCCGGTTGCTTTGACGCCGTCGAGGCGGTGCGTACCTGCCGCCTGGCCCGTGAACTGCTCGAGGGCTACAAGTCCCATGAGTCGCGGACCCTGGTAAAGCTGGAGGTGCTGGCTGACCAGAAAACCCTGTTCCCTAACGTGATCGAGACCCTCAAGGCTGCCGAAGTACTGGTCAAGGAAGGTTTCGACGTGATGGTGTACACCAGCGATGACCCGATCATCGCCCGCCAGCTGGCCGAAGCCGGCTGCATCGCGGTCATGCCGCTGGCTGGCCTGATTGGTACCGGCCTGGGTATCTGCAACCCCTACAACCTGCAGATCATCCTTGAAGAATCGAAGGTGCCAGTGCTGGTCGATGCCGGCGTGGGTACCGCTTCCGACGCCACCATCGCCATGGAAATGGGCTGCGAGGCAGTACTGATGAACTCGGCTATTGCGCACGCGCAGCAGCCGGTGCTGATGGCCGAGGCCATGAAGCACGCCATCGTCGCCGGTCGCATGGCCTACCTGGCCGGCCGTATGCCGAAAAAACTCTATGCCAGCGCCTCTTCGCCGCTGGATGGTCTGATCAAGTAAGAGCCCCAGATGACTGACTCGCAAGATACGCCGATCGCCGCCGACGGCGACGCCCGCCCACACCGCCGCATCAAGAGCTTCGTGATGCGCGCCGGGCGCATGACCGAAGGCCAGCAACGCGGCCTGGACCAGGGCGGCCCGCTGTACATCCTGCCGCTGGCCGACAGCGCGGTGGACTACGACCAGGTGTTCGGCCGTTCGGCGCCGCGCACCCTGGAGATCGGCTTTGGCATGGGCCATTCCCTGCTGGAGATGGCGGCTGCTGCGCCTGAGCAGGACTTCATCGGGGTGGAAGTGCACCGCCCGGGCGTTGGCGCGCTGCTGAACGGCGTGCTGACCCAGGGGCTGAAAAACCTGCGGGTGTATGACTGCGATGCCATCGAAGTGCTGAACCGCTGTGTGGCGGACAACAGCCTCGACCGCCTGATGCTGTTCTTCCCCGACCCGTGGCACAAGGCGCGTCACCACAAACGCCGCATCGTGCAGCTGGAGTTCGCCGAACTGGTACGGCGCAAGCTCAAGCCTGGTGGCGTGTTCCACATGGCGACCGACTGGGAGCCGTATGCCGAGTACATGCTGGAAGTGATGAGCGCTGCCCCGGGCTATCGCAACCGTGCGGCCGATGGCACCTACGTGCCGCGCCCGGAAGAGCGACCGATCACCAAGTTCGAACGCCGCGGCGAGCGACTGGGGCATGGGGTGTGGGATTTGAAGTTCGAGAAGGTGGATTGATCGGCTGATACGGCCTTTCGATGTGCTGGTGCTTGCAGAAATGCAGGCGAAAAAAACCGCCTTGAGAAAGGCGGTTTTTTTGTGAGCGGCAGGACTGAGTATCCTTCGCTCTGGGATATCACCGAAAACACCCGCACTGCAAAAATATCTTAAGTAGGCTGGCAGAGGCCGTCAATGCTGCGAAACATCCGGCATTACGTGTGTCGGAACCCTTAACAGTCTTGCACGCAGATCCCAAGTATCATCACGTTGCTCCTGTGTAGATGTGATCGGTGATGGGCCGGGTAGGAGAAGAATTCTGCTTTCCGGCCCCTTCGACATGGCCTGAGAACCGTGCCGGCAGCTGTCTTCGAAGGGCCATTAACCTGGCCACTTCACCGAAAGCACTCGCACTGTTTTCGAAGGCATCGAAGTGCCGGTTAGATGCTGGAAGATTGGCCCGCCAACACGGAGGCCAAGGCATATGAAGCGTTTGCTTGATGCGCTGAGCCGCGTCTGGAAGCTTGTCCGGATCTTGGTTGTGCTCAAGACCGTTCGGGACTTCATGCGCGACCACTTCGATGATGCCCGTTAAAGGCTAGTCAGGTGGTAGGGCTGCCCTGGTACTCCGGGGCAGCTTTTAGCAGTGATTACCCTCGGCGATCAGCCACCACACCAATCAACACCAGCACTACCAACAGCACCGGCGCGAGCGCGTAGTTGTTGAACTGGCTCAACCCCTTCACCACCCACGGCGTGGCATAGATCAGCGCCGCACCGCTGCCGATCATCACCATCAGCGCCATGAACGGCACGCGCAGGGCGCCCGCCAGGCCACCAATGCGTTGCTCGGCCCAGGCTTTGACATCGCTACCGAACAGCACCAGCAGGCAGCCTACCAAGGCCAGTGAAATCTCCGACAGGTTACCGCGGCTCCAGCGGGAAACCGTCGCAAGCAGATCAAGTACCAGATCCATGGGTCATCCTTAGGTCAAGAAATACTGCAGCAGGTCATTGAGGAACAACTGGCCCCTTGGCGTGGCCACCAGTCGATCCGGTTCGACCTGTAAAAGGCCCTTTTGTTCGGCGGCGCGGCGTGCCTCGCGCAGTTGCTCCAGTGGCAAGCCGGTGCGCTGGGTGAACAGTTCGGCTTCCACGCCATCGGTCAGGCGCAGGGCGTTCATCAGGAACTCGAACGGCAGTTCGTCGACCGGCAGCAGTTTCTCCCCGGCCTTGAATGGTTTGGCCAGGTTCAGGTAATCCTTGGGCAGGCGGGTCTTCCAGGTCCGCAGGATGCGCCCGTCGGCGAAAGTCAGCTTGCCGTGGGCGCCGGCGCCGATCCCGATGAAGTCACCGAAGCGCCAGTAGTTCAGGTTGTGCCGGGCAGCGCGGCCCGCTTGGGCGTAGGCCGATACCTCGTACTGGCGGAAACCGTGCTCGGCCATCAGTGCCTGGCCGGCCTCCTGGATATCCCAGAGGATGTCGTCCTCGGGCAGCTCAGGCGGCTGGTTCCAGAACACCGTGTTCGGTTCCACGGTCAGCTGGTACCACGACAGGTGCGTCGGCCCCAGGTCGATGGCCTGGCGCAGGTCGCCCAGCGCATCATCCAGGGACTGGTCGGGCAGGCCGTGCATCAGGTCCATGTTGAAGTTGTCAAAACCGGCCGCACGCGCCATGCCGGCAGCACGCACCGCTTCGTCGCCGTTGTGGATGCGCCCGAGCGCCTCCAGCTTGGCTGGCTGGAAGCTCTGCACGCCGATGGACAGGCGGTTGATGCCGGTTTGCCGGTAGGCCTTGAATTTGTCCTGCTCGAACGTGCCTGGGTTGGCCTCCAGGGTGATTTCGATGTCCGGCGCGAACGGGATGCGTTGCTCCACGCCGCGCAGCAGCCGGCCCAGGGCGTTGGCACTGAACAGGCTGGGGGTACCGCCACCGAAGAAGATCGAGCTGATGGGGCGGCCCTGTACGGCGGCCAGCTCCTGATCAAGGTCGTCCAGCAGTGCTGTGACGTAGGCGTCTTCCGGCAGTTCAGGCCCGGCAGCGTGGGAATTGAAGTCGCAGTAAGGGCACTTGCGTACGCACCACGGAATGTGGATGTACAGCGCCAGCGGCGGCAGGCTGGTGAAACCCGCCGCGCCGGGGGTGGACAGCGTTGCGATCATGCCAGGCCCAGACGTTGGCGCAGCAGGGCCATGGCACGGGCGCGGTGGCTGAGCTGGTTCTTGTCCGCCGGGGCCAGGTCGGCGCTGGAGCAGTTGCGCTCCGGCACCCAGAACAGCGGGTCGTAGCCAAAGCCGTGCTCGCCGCTGGCCTCGAACAGGATGCTGCCGTGCCACAGGCCTTCGCACAGGATCGGCAGCGGGTCGTCGGCGTGTCGCACCAAAGCCAGTACGCAGACGAACTGCGCCCCGCGCTCGGTTTCGGGCACGTCTTTCAGGGCTTCGAGCAGCTTGGCATTGTTGGCCGCGTCACCCTTGCCGTCGGCGTAGCGCGCCGAGTAGATGCCCGGCGCACCACCGAGGAAGTCCACCGCCAGGCCGGAATCGTCGGCCAAGGCCGGCAGGCCGGAGATACGTGCGGCGTTGCGCGCCTTGAGGATGGCGTTCTCGACGAACGACAGGCCGGTTTCTTCCGGCTCGACCTGGCTGAATTCACCAATCGAGCGCAGCTGCACGGACTGGCCGAGCATGGCCTGCAGTTCCTTGAGTTTGCCAGCATTATGGCTGGCCAATACGAGTTGCTGGAAATTCATCATTCGCCGGGGAAAACTTCCTGGTTGAAGCTGAGGGAATTGCTGATGCCGCCGGTTTCGATATTCAGGTCGAAGGTGACGGTTTCTGGCTGTTCGATCTTGAACTGGGCAATGTAGTACACCGCGCCCTGTTCGGTAATCTGCTTGAACGACAGCGGGCTAGTACGCCCGGTCAGGTCCTTGACCGTTCCGCTGACAAGCGCCGGGGCTGGCTTGTTGGCCTTGAGCACGGCAATGTTGAGCACGCCCTGGTTCTTGCTGCGTACAAGGCCGGTGGCGGCAGCCACCTCGGGTGTAAGCATGCTCGAAGTGAATGCGCTGTAATGCACCGTCACGTCGCCAAACACTTCCTTGCGCTCGGGCCGGGCGGCATCGGCAGCCAGTACCGGCAAGGCCAGGCACAGGCTGATCAGGAACAGGGCTAGGCGACGCATGGGGCGATTCCTCCGGTGGGCGTCAGACTGCGAGCTGGTGCTCTTGCAGGCCCGGGCTGCTGACGCGATAGATGCCGATCTCACCTAGAAGATTAGGCCAAAGCCGCCCACCCCACCCGTTGCGGTGCAAGTGGTCGACAGCCAGGCGGTCGAGCACCTTGGCCCTGCGCTCGTGCACCAGTTCTTCGAAGTCGGCAAAGGTGCAGAAGTGGATGTTCGGCGTGTTGTACCAGGTGTACGGCATGAAGTCCGACACCGGCATGCGGCCCTTGGTGGCCAGGTACCAGCGGCAGCGCCAGTGGCCGAAGTTGGGGAAGGTAATGATGCACTGGCGGCCCACGCGCAGCATCTCATCCAGGATGCGGTCGGGGTACTCCACGGCCTGCAGGGCCTGGGTCATGATCACTACATCGAAACTGTTGCTGGCGAAGTTGCCCAGGCCTTTGTCCAGGTCCTGCTCGATGACGTTGACGCCCTTCGCCACGCAGGCGGCGATGTTGTCGGCGTCGATCTCCAGGCCATAGCCGGTGACCTGCTTGCGGTCACGCAGCGAGGCCAGCAGTTCGCCGCTGCCGCAGCCCAGGTCGAGTACCCGGCTGCCGGCGGGGATCCAGTCGTGGATGATTTCCAGATCGGCTCTCATGCTGTCCTCAGATGGCAATGCGGTTCATGTAGTTCGAGAAACCCTGCATGTAGCGAGGCGTGGGGATCAGGAAGGCATCGTGCCCATAAGGCGAGTCGATCTCCAGGTAGCAGACGTTCTTGCGCGCCGCCATCAGGGCGTCGACGATCTCGCGCGAACGGGCCGGCGAGAAGCGCCAGTCGGTAGTGAACGACATGATGCAGTAATCCGCCTTGACGTGGGCCAGGGTGGCGGCCAGGTCGCCGCCTTGGCTGGCAGCCGGGTCGAAGTAGTCCAGCGCCTTGGTCATCAGCAGGTAGGTGTTGGCGTCGAAACGGCCGGAAAACTCCTCGCCCTGGTAGCGCAGGTAGCTTTCTACCTGGAACTCGACGCTGTGGAAGTCGTAGTTGAGCTTGTCGCTTTTAAGCTCACGGCCGAATTTTTCACCCATCGAGTCATCGGACAGGTAGGTGATGTGGCCAACCATGCGCGCCAGCATCAGGCCGCGCTTGGGGATCACGCCCTGGTCCTGGAACGAGCCACCGTGGAATTCGGGGTCGGTGAGGATGGCCTGGCGTGCCACCTCGTTGAAGGCGATGTTTTGCGCCGACAACTTGGGTGCCGAGGCGATGTCGACGCAGTGGCGTACACGCTCGGGGTAGGTCATGGTCCATTGCAGCGCCTGCATGCCGCCAAGGCTGCCGCCGACGATGGCTGCCCATTGTGCAATGCCCAGGCGGTCTGCCAGGCGTGCCTGGCTGTGCACCCAGTCTTCAACAGTCAGCACCGGGAAGTCGGCGCCATAAGGTTTGCCGGTTGCCGGGTTGATGCTGCTGGGGCCGGTACTGCCGTTACAGCCGCCGAGGTTGTTCAGGCTGACCACGAAGAAACGGTTGGTGTCGATCGGCTTGCCGGGGCCAATGCAGCTGTCCCACCAGCCCGGCTTGCGGTCGGTGGCGGCATGGTAGCCAGCGGCGTGGTGGTGGCCCGACAGGGCATGGCAGATCAGCACGGCGTTGCTCGCGCTGGCGTTCAGGGTGCCATAGGTCTCGTAGACCAGCTCGTAACTGGCCAGTGAACGGCCACAGGCCAGTGCCAGCGGTTCATCGAACCGGGCGGTTTGCGGTACTACCAGACCGACGGAATCTTCGGGAAAGACAGTGGACATCGACCCTGCTCACGCTTGACGGAGGCGTAAGTCTAAAGAGCGCTACCCCCAGCGGCAAGCAAAGGCTTGCCGCTGGAAGCAACCAGGGTCAGATCATGCGCCACAGTTCTTGTGGCATGCCTGCGTAGGCAGCCAGAGGGGGCATGACGAACGACTGGATCACCTGGATTGCCAGGAAGGCGAAGATCGGCGAAATGTCCATGCCGCCCAGGTTGGGCACGATGCGGCGGAACGGTGCCAGCACCGGTTCGCTGATCTGGTAGGCCAGCTCGGCTGCGGGGTTATGGCTATTGGGCGCGACCCACGAAACGATCACCATCACGATCATCGCCACCCAGAAGATCTTCAGGAACAGCGAGGTGATGCCGATGATCGCCCACATCAGCAGGTGCAGGACGTCGCCGAAGGTGCCATAGGTGACCATCAGCACGAAGCCCATCAGCAGGGCCTGGATAACGATGGCCAACAGCAGCGACGAGGTGTCCAGCCCGGCCACACTGGGGATGACCCGACGAATCGGCTTGAGCAGCGGCTGGGTGGCACGCACCGCAAACTGGCACAGCGGGTTGTAGAAGTTGGCTTTGACCAGTTGCAGGACGAAGCGCAGCAGAACGATCACCAGGTACAGGCTGACCAGGGTTTGCACCACGAAGATCGCGGCGCCGGACAGTGCATTCATCTAAAGCTCCTTATTTGCCCAGTTGTTCGGCCAGCTCGGCGGAGCGCGTGGCCGCAGCCTGCAGTGCCTGCTCGACGATGGCCTCGAAGCCGCTGGCCTGGAACGACTTGATCGCTGCTTCCGTGGTGCCTGCGGGCGAGGTGACGCGGCGACGCAGTTCGGCGGCATCGACATCGCTGGCAACTGCCATGCGGGCAGCGCCAAGCGCGGTCTGCAAGGTCAGTTGGGACGCGGTTTCACGCGGCAGGCCAAGTTTTTCGCCTGCAGCGGTCATGGCCTCGATCAGCAGGAAGAAATACGCAGGGCCGCTGCCGGACACAGCGGTCACAGCGTCCAGTTGTTGTTCCTGCTCCAGCCACAAGGCCGTGCCCACCGCAGACAGCAGTTGTTCGGCCTGCTGGCGTTGCCCGTCGGACACTTCAGCGGTGGCGTAAAGGCCGCTCACGCCTTGGCGCAGCAGCGCCGGGGTGTTGGGCATGCAGCGCACCACCGGGCGGGGGCCTACCCAGCTTTGCAGGCTGGCGCAGGTGATGCCGGCGGCGATCGATACGATCAGCTGGCCATCGTGCAGGTTGGGTTGCAGGGCCTGACACACGGCTTTCATGACTTGCGGCTTGACCGCCAGCACGATCACATCGGCGCCGTCGATGGCCTGGGCGTTGTTCTCGAAGGTTTCGATACCGTGCTCGGCCTGGATGCGGCTGCGGGTCTCGGCGCCCGGGTCGCTGGCGCGGATCTGCGAGGCGTCCAGGCCCTGGGCACGCAGACCACCGATCAGGCTGGCGGCCATGTTGCCGGCGCCGATGAAGGCAATACGAGTGTTGCTCATGTCAGGTCCTTGTGGGAAAGAGTGAGTAAAGCATGCAATCAGTTTTGACCGTAGTCGCGGGCGCCGAACAGGGCGGTACCGATACGCACCCAGGTCGCGCCCTGTGCAATTGCCGCTTCCAGGTCGTGGCTCATGCCCATGGACAGCGTGTCCAGGCCAAGGTCCATGCCCTCCTGCAAGGCACGCAAGCTTGCGAAGGCGGCCTCTTGGGCCACGCGGTCATCAGTGGGTTCGGGGATTGCCATCAGCCCGCGCAGGCGCAGGTTTGGCAGCGCGACCACGGCCTTGGCCAGGGCCGGAAGATCGGCGGGAGCACAGCCGGACTTGCTGTCTTCGCCGCTGACGTTCACCTGCAGGCAGATGTTCAGTGGCGCCAGCCCGGCAGGGCGCTGCTCGGACAGGCGTTGGGCAATTTTCAGGCGGTCCACGGAATGTACCCAGTCGAAATGCTCGGCGATGGCTTTGGTCTTGTTCGACTGAATGGGGCCGATGAAGTGCCAGATCAAGGGCAAGTCGCCGAGTTCCTGCTGCTTTGTCAGCGCTTCCTGTAGGTAGTTTTCCCCGAAATCGCGCACACCGGCAGCGTGGACCTCGCGGATGGCGCTGGCGGGTTTGGTCTTGCTCACGGCCAGCAGCTGGACGCTGGCCGGATCACGCCCGGCAGCCTGGGCAGCGCTGGCGATACGGGCGGAAATAGCGGAAAGGTTGTCTGCTAGGGTGGACATGGACGGATGCCGACGGCTGTAGGGTCTGCGGCATTCTACCTACTTGAAGGCCTTTGGGGAGTCTCATGGATGTGACTGAACTGTTGGCCCAGGCCGTGCAGGCGGGGGCTTCGGACCTGCACCTGGCGGCGGGCCAGGTACCGATGCTGCGCCTGGAGGGCGAGTTGCAGCGGATGAACATGCCGGCTCTGGTGCCGGCAGGCCTGGCCGAGGGTATGGCGCCCTTGCTGGCTGAACACCAACGACAGCAGTGGGCACAGGGCGATGAGCTGGACCTGGCGCTGGAGGTCCCCACACTTGGCCGCTTTCGGCTGAACCTGTTTCGCCAACTGAATGGCCCCGGGGTTACTTTTCGGCTGATCCCGAGGGGGATCGCCACGCTGGATGAACTTGACCTGAGAGATGTGTATCAAGCTGTTGCGCAATGCAGTGATGGCCTGATCCTGATAGGTGGGCCTACCGGCAGTGGCAAGTCCAGCACCTTGGCGACGTTGCTCGACCAGCTGAACCGCGAGCGGGCGCTGCACATCATCACCCTCGAAGACCCGGTCGAAGTTATCCACAGCAGCCAGCGCAGCCTGATCAACCAGCGCGAGATTGGCCGCCATAGCGGCGGCTTCGCCCAAGGGCTGCGCAGTGCGCTGCGCCAGGACCCGGATGTGATCATGATCGGTGAGTTGCGTGATCTTGAATCCGTTCGCCTGGCCTTGCGCGCGGCCGAGACCGGGCACCTGGTAATGGCGACTGTGCATACGCGTTCGGCGGCGGGCAGTATTGATCGCCTGGTGGACGTGTTTGCAGCCGAGGAAAAGCCGTTGGTGCGGGCCATGCTGGCGGAATCGCTAAGGCTGGTAGTGGCGCAGGTGCTGGTCAGGCGTGAAGGCGGGGGCCGGGTAGCGGCAAGGGAGGTGCTGGTGGCGACGCCGGCGGTGCGTAATCTGGTGCGGGAAGGGCGGATGGCGCAGTTGTGTTCGGTGATGCAGGCGGGGGCGGCGGAGGGGATGCGGACGATGGAGGGGGCTTTGCGGGGGTTGAGGGAAAGGGGGGTGATCAGCGATTTATAGTGCCAGTGCCGGCCCTTTCGCGGGCACGCCCGCTCCCACAGGTATGGCGTTTCCCGTGAGAGGGGCGACGTACCTGTGGGAGCGGGCGCGCCCGCGAAGAGGCCGGAACAGGATAACGCCGATCAGCTCAGCGCTTGGCCAGGCTCAGCTGTTGCTGTTCTTTCGGTAGCACCCGTTTGGCCACTACGTAGTGCTTCTGCCAGTAAGGCTTGCTCAGGGTGTCGATGCTCACCCGCTTGCCACGCCGCGGCGCATGGATGAAGCGGTCGTTGCCCAGGTAGATGGCAACATGGTTCACCCGACGGCTCTTGATGTTGAAGAAAATCAGGTCACCAGGCTTCAGGTCGCCCTTGGCCACTTTCACGCCGTGGCCTTGGGCCATGGCATTGGAGGTGCGCGGCAGGTCGACGTCTGCGACATCGTTGAAGGCGTATTTGACCAGCCCGCTGCAGTCGAAGCCTTTTTTCGGGCTGCTGCCACCCCAAACGTAGGGGGTGCCGAGCACATTCACCGCACGGCTGAGCACATCGCTGCTCTGTTTCGGCGACATGGCAGCCACCGGCACACCGCGGCTGCTTGCAGCGTTGCCTGGGCGTGCGCGCAGGGTGGTCTGCTTGACCGGCGCGTGTTTCACCGAGGCATTGGTGGTGTAGCCGGTGAAACCATTGGGAAGACGTTGCTCACGATTGGTGGCGTGGGCGGCCAGGGGCAATAATAGACAGAGGGTCAGCCATGTCTTGAATAAAGGCGGCATAGATGAAGCTCTTATGAATAGTTATGTGTTGGGCGCGCAACTTTATAACAGCTTTTTGATCATTATTTGATCCGTTGGTCGATTGCCCACGTGCCATACGTCGGCCTGCGACGAGAAAGTCACATTTTTTTTTAGAAAATTTTTGGATAACCCAAGAGGGCTATGAATGAACAGTTATGAACAGGGGGCGCCCTATCACGACACTCACAGCAAGGTCATCGGCTACCTGCTGTGGATTTTCGGCTTCACCGGGTCGCATCGTTTCTACTATGGCAAGCCCGTCACCGGCACCATCTGGTTCTTTACCCTGGGGCTGCTGGGCATTGGCTGGCTGATCGACCTGTTCCTGATCCCGTCCATGGACCGTGAGGCTGACCTTCGGTTCCAGTCCGGGCGCATCGACTACAACATCGCCTGGGTGCTGCTGACCTTCCTTGGGGTGTTTGGCCTGCACCGGCTGTATCAGGGCAAGTGGATTACCGCGATCATCTACTTCTTTACCGGCGGGCTGTTCCTGGTGGGGGTGCTGTATGACTTCTGGACGTTGAACAGCCAGGTTTCCGAGAGGAATGCGGGGCGGGGTTGAGAAGGCTGGGGCGCAAAGCGCCCCTGTTGAAAGGTTACTGGCGGGTCTGGCGCTGTTGCAGCAACAGGTTGGCGAACCCTGCCCCTGCCAGCTGTTTCTGTGCCCCGGTCAGCTGTTCGCGGTTGCTGAACGGCCCGACCAGTACGCGGTACCAGGTTTCATCCTTGACCGTACCCGACTCCACCTTCACCGCCTGGCCCAGCAGGATGATCTGCGCGCGGACCTTGTCGGCATCGGCCTGCTTGCGGAACGAGCCGGCCTGCAGGAAGTACTGGGTGGTCGCGGCCGGCTTGATCACCGGCGGTGCCGGTGGTGGGGTCTGGCCCAGCAACGCCGCCTGGGCCCGTGCGGTGTCGATCTTCGCCGCTTCTGCCGGCGTTACCGGGGCCACCGGCTGGGCGGGCACTGGTGGCGTCTTCTCGGGAACGGCCTCTGGCGGCACGATTACCTCAGACTCCGGCAGCAACGTGTAGAAGTCGTATTTCGGCTTCACAGGCTGCTGCGGGGTGGCCTGGGCCGGCTTGCCGGCCTCGACCACTTTCTCCGGCTTCTGCTGCTCGGGTTTGGTGCGCTTGATGTCTTCGCCACCCGGCTCGAGCTTCATCAGGAATACGATGAATGCGCCTACGGTAAGGCCGACGGCCATCCATACCCAGCCGGGGATCGGCTGCTTGGCCGGCGCCGTCTGACGACTGGCGCCGCGCTTGGGGGCGGGTTTCTTCTTGGCAGCCAACTTACATGCGCTCCAGGGTTTCCAGGCCGAGCAGTTCCAGACCTTGTTTGAGGGTGCGGCCGGTCAGGGCGGCCAGGCGCAGGCGGCTTTGCTGCTGCTCTGGGGTTTCTGCAGCGAGGATCGGGCAGTTCTCGTAGAAACTGGAGAACAGGCCGGCGAGGTCGTACAGGTAGCTGCACAGCACGTGCGGTGTGCCCTTGTCGGCGACGTTATTGAGGATTTCGCCAAACTGCGCCAGGCGTGCAGCCAGGTCCTGCTCGTGGGGAGCCTGTAGCACGATGTTGCCGTCAACTTCGTCAAAGCCCTTGCCCAGCTTGCGGAATACACCGGCCACGCGGGTGTAGGCGTACAGCAGGTAAGGGGCGGTGTTGCCTTCGAAGTTGAGCATCAGTTCGAAGTTGAAGCTGTAGTCGCTGGTGCGGTGCTTGGACAGGTCGGCGTACTTCACTGCGCCAATGCCCACCACTTCGCCGATGTGACGCAGGTCTTCGTCGGCCAGGCTCGGGTTCTTTTCCTTGACCAGCGCGTAGGCGCGCTCCTTGGCCTCGGTGAGCAGGTCGATCAGCTTCACGGTGCCGCCGTCACGGGTCTTGAACGGGCGGCCGTCGGCGCCGTTCATGGTGCCGAAGCCCATGTGCTCCATTTGCATCGGGTGGCCGACAAAGCCTGCACGGCGCGCCACTTCGAACACCTGGTTGAAGTGCAGGGCCTGGCGCTGATCGACGAAGTACAGGGCGCGGTCAGCCTTGAGCACGTTGCTGCGGTAGCGTACCGCAGCCAGGTCGGTGGTGGCGTACAGGTAGCCGCCGTCGGCTTTCTGCACGATGACCGGCAGTGGTTCGCCTTCGCTGTTCTTGAATTCTTCGAGGAACACGCACTGCGCGCCCTGGTCTTCGACCAGCAAGCCCTTGGCCTTGAGGTCGGCCACCACGTTGGCCAGGTCGTTGTTGTAGGCACTTTCGCCCATCACGTCGGCCATGGTCAGTTTGACGTTGAGCAGCTCGTAGGTCTTCTGGCAGTGCGACAGCGAGATGTCCTTGAAGCGTGTCCACAGGGCCAGGCAGTCCGGGTCGCCGGCTTGCAGCTTGACCACCAGGCCGCGGGCGCGGGTGGCGAACTCTTCCGACTCGTCAAAGCGCTTCTTGGCCGCGCGGTAGAAGTTTTCCAGGTCCGACAGCTCGTCGCTGGTGATCGGGTTTTCCTGCAGATAGGCCATCAGCATGCCGAACTGGGTACCCCAGTCGCCCACATGGTTCTGGCGAATCACGTTGTCCCCCAGGAACTCCAGTACGCGAGCCACGCTGTCCCCGATGATGGTCGAACGCAGGTGGCCGACGTGCATCTCCTTGGCCAGGTTCGGTGCCGACATGTCGATGACGACTTTTTCGCTCGCACCGGCCTTGCGCACGCCCAGGTGGGCGTCGGCCAGGGCGGCGTCCAGGCGATTGGCCAGGGCGTCGGTATTCTGGAAGAAGTTCAAAAAGCCCGGGCCGGCAATCTCGACCTTGCTGATGTCGGCGCTGGCCGGCAGGGCATTGATCAGTTTTTCGGCCAGGTCGCGCGGCTTCATGCCCGCCTGCTTGGCCAGCATCATGGCGATGTTGCTGGCGAAGTCGCCGTGGGTCTTGTCCCGGGCGTTTTCCACCTGGATCGCCGGCGACAGCCCTTCAGGCAGCACACCGTCGGTGACGAGTTGGGTGAGGGCTTGCTGGATCAGCTGGCGAATGGTGTCTTTCATGGGGATCTCTTTTCGACCGCAAGCGCGGTGAGCGCCTGGATGCGCAGGTGGAAAAACTGGGCATTATCCGTTGCCGGGAGCGGGTTGCCAACCTTTGGGCTGCAGCTCAGTAAAGGTCGACCGGGTCGACGTCCAGTGACCAACGGACCTGGCGCCCGCTCGGCATCTGCTCCAACACTAGCAACCAGGCGCTGATCAGTCGATGCAAAGGCGCCCGGGTATTGGCCTGAATCAACAGTTGCGCGCGGTAGCGCCCGGCCCGACGCTCCATGGGGGCGGGTACCGGGCCCAGCAGTTCGATACCCGGCAAGCGCTGCTCGGCCACCAGGCGCTCGGCGGCAGCGCACGCTTCGTCGAGGAAGCCTTCGGCCTGCCCCGGCTTGTGCGCCTCGGCTCGCAACAGTACCAGGTGGGAGTAAGGCGGCAGCCCGGCGGCGCGGCGTTCATCCAGGGCCTGTTCGGCAAAAGCGAAGTAGCCCTGCTCGGTGAGCTGCACCAGCAGCGGGTGGTCTGCCAGATGGGTCTGGATGATGACCTTGCCGGGCTCTTCGGCGCGCCCGGCACGCCCGGCTACCTGCACGATCAGCTGCGCCATGCGCTCGCTGGCGCGGAAATCGCCGGAGAACAGCCCGCCATCGGCATCGAGGATGGCTACCAGGGTCACACGTGGGAAGTGGTGGCCCTTGGCAAGCATCTGCGTGCCGACAAGGATGCTCGGCTGGCCGCGCTGGATGGTGCTGAACAGGTTGTGCATGGCGTCCTTGCGCGCCGTGCTGTCGCGGTCTACCCGCAGGATCGGGTAGTCCGGAAACAGCACCTTCAGGCGTTCTTCGGCGCGCTCTGTGCCAGCACCGACCGGGCGCAGGTCAACGTGGTTGCACTGCGGGCACTGGTGCGGCAGGCGTTCGTCATAGCCACAGTGGTGGCAGCGCAGTACGCCGGAACGCTGATGCACGGTCATGCGCGCATCGCAGCGCGGGCATTCGGACAGCCATCCACAATCGTGGCACAGCAAGGTCGGGGCAAAACCGCGGCGGTTGAGGAACACCAGCACCTGCTGGCCCGCCTCCAGGGTCTGGCGGATGGCCTGTTGCAACGGGCCGCTGATGCCGCTGTCCAGTGGCAGGCTCTTTACATCCAGCCGCAGCATGCGTGGCGGGCGTGCGCCGCCAGCGCGCTGGTTCATGCGCAGCAGGCGGTAGCGGCCGGTAAGGGCGTTGTGCAAGGTTTCCAGCGACGGCGTGGCGGAGCCGAGCAGGATCGGGATGTTCTCCTGATGGGCGCGCACCAGTGCCAGGTCGCGTGCGTGATAGCGCAGGCCCTCCTGCTGTTTATAGGAGCCGTCGTGCTCCTCGTCGATGATGATCAGGCCGGGGTTTTTCATGGGCGTGAACAAGGCTGAACGGGTGCCGATGATGATGTCGGCCTCGCCGTCCCGCGCCGCCAGCCAGGCGTCCAGGCGCTCGCGGTCGTTCACCGCCGAATGCAGCAGGGCAATGCGGGCGTTGAAGCGTTGCTCGAAACGCGCCAGGGTCTGTGGGCCGAGGTTGATCTCCGGGATCAGCACCAGTGCCTGCTTGCCGGCCTCCAGGGTTTCGCGGATCAGTTGCAGGTAGACCTCGGTCTTGCCGCTGCCGGTGACACCGGCCAGCAGAAACGCGCCGAAGCTGCCAAAGCCTTCGCGTACGGCGTCGAAGGCGTCGCGTTGCTCCTCGTTAAGGGGCAGTTCCGGCTGCGCCAGCCAGTGTTCATGGCGCAGGGCCGGCAGGTGGCGACGGACTTCGATCTGTACCAGATCCTTGGCCAGCAGCAGGTCGAGGCTGTCCTTGTTCAGGTTGAGCTTGGCCAGCAGGCTGTGGGCCACACCATGCGGGTGCTGGGCCAGGGTCTTGAGGGCGTCGCGCTGGCGCGGTGCACGGGCGATGCGTGGGTCTTCCAGGCGGGCACCGGGGGCAATGTGCCAGAAGCGTTCCTGGCGCATTTCGGCGGGTTCGCCTTGGCGCAGCAGCGTGGGCAAGGCCCAGCTCAGGGTGTCGCCCAGGCTGTGCTGGTAGTACTGGGCGGTCCACAGGCACAGCTTGAACAGCGACGCGGGAATGGCGGATACCGGGTCGAGCAGGGCGCTGGCGGGCTTGAGTTTGTCGGCAGGCACTTCGCTTTGTGCGCACACCTCTACCAGTACGCCGATCATTTCGCGACGGCCGAATGGCACGCGAATGCGCATGCCCGGGGTCAAGGTCTGGCGCGCCATGCTCGCTGGCGCCTTGTAGTCGAACAGGCGACGCAGCGGGGAGGGCAGGGCAAGGCGCAGGATGACGTCGGACACGCAAAAAGTCTCGGAGGGCGTTACAAGAACTGGCGAGCCTAGCAGACGACGGTCGGTGCAAGCGACACCTTGCGCTGGCGCTGTGCTCTGGTATTATTCGCCGCCTAATTACGTGCGGTATTCAACAATTGGTGTTGGGTGGCGGCACGCAGCTCGAGGAAGTGACCATGAAAGAAGGTATCCACCCGAACTACGAAGTAGTTGCAGTCACCTGCAGCTGCGGCAACAAGTTCGAAACCCGTTCGACCCTGGGCAATGTCCTGTCGATCGACGTTTGCAACCTGTGCCACCCGTTCTACACCGGTAAGCAGAAAGTCCTGGACACCGGCGGCCGCGTACAGAAGTTCGCCGATCGCTTCGGTATGTTCGGTACCAAGAAGTAATCATGCGCATGGCGAACCCCTCGGGTTTCGCAGTGCTGCAAAAAAAGGCGCCCCTTGTGGGCGCTTTTTTTATGGGCGTCATCTGGCACGTTCCCGCCATGGCGTTCTGCCCGCTGCCGGACCAGCCACAACAGGTGCTGGTGCGCCAGGTGGTGGATGGCGATACCTTGCGCCTGGCCGATGGCCGCAGCGTACGGCTGATTGGTATCAATGCCCCGGAAATCGGCCGCAACGGCCGTACCAGCGAGCCCTATGCCGAGGCCGCCAAGCGGCGCCTTCAGGCACTGGTCAAGGCCAGTGACGGGCGTGTCGGGCTGGTGCCTGGCGTGGAAGGCAAGGACAAATATGGCCGCACACTGGCGCATATCTACGGGCGTAATGGCGACAATCTGGAAGCACAGTTGCTCAGCGAGGGCTTGGGCTACCGCGTGGCCGTTGCCCCCAACGTACGCCTCAGCGGCTGTCAGAAAGCAGCCGAGCAAGCGGCGCGCAAGGCCGGTAGCGGCCTGTGGCGCCGTTCGCCCGTAGTGCGTGCCAGTGATGTCAGGCAGTCAGGGTTCGCTGTAGTCGCTGGCCGTATCAAAGGAATCGACCGCAACCGTGGCGGCGTCTGGCTGAACCTGGATGACACGGTGGTACTGCAGGTTCCCGCTCGTCTGCAGCGCAACTTCCCCGCCAGCTTCTTCGATAATCTCAAGGGACGCCAGGTTGAAGCGCGTGGCTGGGTGCTGGACCGTTCCCGCAAGGGTGGCCTGAAGCCCGGGCAGCGACGCTGGGTGTTGCCATTGACCGATCCGAGCATGTTGGAGCGTATTTCAGGCTAAAAGATGTAGACATTTCGCTATTTGATTGTACACACTGTTAGCCGTATGCCCCCGTGGGTTCTAGCGTAAAGTCGTAGGCTAAAGGCCTTGACACAAGTGACCGACCAGTCTTGTGACTCCCCGGCTCTTTGCGTATCCTCGGCGGTCCGTCAGAACAGTAAATAGCGGAATGCCCACCATGTCAGACCTGAAAACCGCCGCTCTCGAATACCACGCTCAACCTCGTCCGGGGAAACTGAGCGTCGAACTCTCCAAGCCCACTGCCACCGCCCGTGACCTCGCCCTGGCCTACAGCCCAGGTGTTGCTGAGCCCGTGCGTGAAATTGGCCGTGATCCGGAGCTGGCTTACAAATACACCGGCAAAGGCAACCTGGTTGCGGTGATTTCCGATGGCACCGCCATCCTCGGTCTGGGTGACCTCGGCCCACTGGCTTCCAAGCCGGTCATGGAAGGCAAGGGTGTTCTGTTCAAGCGTTTCGCCGGTATCGACGTGTTCGACATCGAAGTCGAATCGGAAAGCCCGCAAGCATTCATCGACACCGTTCGCCGCATCTCGATCACCTTCGGTGGTATCAACCTCGAAGACATCAAGGCGCCTGAGTGCTTCGAAATCGAGCGCACCCTGATCGAACAGTGCGACATCCCGGTGTTCCACGATGACCAGCACGGTACCGCCATCGTGACCGCGGCCGGCATGATCAACGCACTGGAAATCGCCGGCAAGAAGCTGGAAGACGCCAAGATCGTCTGCCTGGGTGCTGGCGCTGCCGCCATCTCCTGCATGAAGTTGCTGGTGAGCATGGGTGCGAAGGTCGAGAACATCTACATGATCGACCGCAGCGGCGTGATTCACGCTGGCCGTGACGACCTGAACCAGTACAAGGCTCAGTTCGCCCACGCCACCGACAAGCGCACCCTGGCTGATGCCCTGAACGGTGCCGATGTGTTCGTAGGCCTGTCCGGCCCGAACCTGCTGAGCCCGGAAGGCCTGAAGTCGATGGCGGCCAACCCGATCGTGTTCGCCTGCTCGAACCCGGACCCGGAAATTTCGCCAGAACTGGCGCACGCCACGCGCAGCGACGTGATCATGGCTACCGGTCGTTCCGACTACCCGAACCAGGTCAACAACGTACTGGGCTTCCCGTTCATCTTCCGTGGTGCCCTGGACGTTCGCGCCAAGCGCATCAACGAAGAAATGAAAATTGCCGCTGCCATCGCCCTGAAGGACCTGGCCAAGCTGCCAGTGCCGAAGGAAGTGTGCGAAGCCTACGGTGTTGAAGGCCTGGAATTCGGCCGTGAGTACATCATTCCGAAGCCGCTGGACGCACGCCTGATCACCGTCGTATCCGACGCTGTGGCCAAGGCCGCCATCGAATCCGGCGTGGCTACCCTGCCGTATCCGAAGCACTACCCGCTGAACAGCGTGGATGAAGTCTTCAACGGCTGATTGCCGCTGTAGCGACATGAAAAAGCCCCGGCTCGCAAGAGCCGGGGCTTTTTTATTTGCCGAAGTATCGGGCTGACGCGACCCCTTGTGGGAGCGGGCGTGCCCGCGAAGAATGTAACGCGGCGGCTGGCACCGGCTGCGCCGGTGTTCGCGGGCACGCCCGCTCCCACAGGGGCGGTGTTGCCTTTGAGACCTGTTAGAACAGATCCATCGGCGCCGCTTCGTCTGCCGGCAGCGGGCTGCCCGGCGCTGCGCCATTGCCCAGCTCATCCACCGACGGTGGCGAGTCTTCGGCCTTGAACAGTTCGAAGTAGGCGTTCGGTGTGCTCGGCGATGCCGCACGGCCACTGACCGGGTCTACACGCAGGCTGAGTATGCCTTCCGGCTCTGCTGGCGCATGCGCCGGCTTGTCCTTGAGGGCTGCGCCCATGAAGCTCATCCAGATCGGCAGCGCCGCTGTACCACCATACTCGCGGCGGCCGAGGGTTTCCGGCTGGTCGAAGCCGACCCATACAGTAGTCACGTAATCGGCGTTGTAGCCGGAGAACCAGGCGTCCTTGGATTCGTTGGTGGTACCCGTCTTGCCCGCCAGGTCGGTACGGCCCAGGGCCAGCGCCCGACGGCCTGTGCCGCGCTTGATCACATCCTGCAGCATGCTGGTAAGGATGTAGGTGGTGCGGCCATCGATGATCTGCTCGGCCACCGCAGGTGCCTGTGGTGCGGTCGCTACCTGGCTGAAGGCCGGTGGTGCTTCGCCTGGCATGGCTGCGGTGCTGATCGGTTGTTCGGGTGCAGCCAGGCCAGCCTGGTCCTCGGCACCTTGCGGTACGCGGGGCGGGTTGGCGGTGAACAGTGTTTCGCCGCTGCGGCTTTCGATGCGGTCGATCAGGTACGGGGTGATCTTGTAGCCGCCGTTGGCAAAGGTACTCCAGCCGGTGGCAATTTCCATCGGCGTGAGGGTAGCTGTGCCCAGGGCCAGCGACAGGTTGCGCGGCAGGTCCTGCTTGTTGAAGCCGAACTTGGCAATGTAGTCGATAGTGCGGTCTACACCCATGGCCTGCAGCAAGCGGATCGACACCAGGTTGCGCGACTTGTACAGCGCTTCACGCATGCGGATCGGGCCGAGGAAGGTGTTGGTGTCGTTCTTCGGCCGCCACACTTTGTCCACCGACTCGTCGACGAACACGATGGGCGCATCGTTGACCAGGGTGGCTGCCGTGTAGCCGCTGTCCAGTGCGGCACTGTAGATGAACGGCTTGAAGCTCGAACCCGGTTGGCGTTTGGCCTGCATGGCGCGGTTGTAGTTGCTCTGCTCGAACGAGAAGCCGCCAACCAGTGCGCGAATAGCGCCGTTGTAAGGGTCGAGGGTGACCAGGGCGCTTTGTGCGCCAGGCACTTGGCTGAACTTGAACTTGCCATCGTCCAGACGTTGCAGGCGCACCAGGTCACCGACCTGGGCCACGTCGGCCGGAGACAGCGGTGTACGGCCCTGGGCGTTGCTATTGATGAACGGGCGCGCCCACTTCATGGTGTCCCAGGCAACTTCGGCTTGCTGGCCGTCCCGGGTCAGAACCTTGAGGCCGGTTTTTTCGACATGGGTGACGATGGCCGGCTCCAGCCCCCCAAGGATGCGCTGCTTGCCCAGCTCTTGCAGCCAGGCAGCCTGGGTACGGCCCGGGAAGCGTGCTTCGGGGCCGCGGTAACCGTGGCGTTCGTCGTAGTCGGAGAGGCCGTTGAGGATGGCCTTGTTGGCCATGTCCTGCATGTCGCTGGGCACGGTGGTAGTGACGCGGAACCCTTCGGTGTACGCGTCGCTGCCGTAACGCCCGACCATTTCGGCACGGGCCATTTCTGCGATGTAAGGGGCGTTCACCTCAGGCGTCGGCACGTGATAGCTGGCATTGAGCGGCTCGGCCAGGGCGGCCTGGTAGCTGGCTTCGTCGATCTTGCCCAGCTTGTACATGCGGCCGAGGATCCAGTCGCGGCGCTCCTTGGCGCGCACCGGGTTGGCCAGCGGGTTGAAGCGTGACGGTGCCTTGGGCAGGCCGGCGATCATCGCCATCTGCGCCAGGCTCACGTCGCGGATCGATTTGCCGTAGTAAACCTGCGCGGCGGCGTCGATGCCGTAGGCGCGGTTGCCCAGGTAGATCTTGTTCACGTACAGCTCGAGGATTTCGTCCTTGGTCAGCTCACGCTCGATCTGCAGGGCCAGCAGGATCTCGTTGGTTTTGCGCGAGAAGCTGCGTTCGCTGGTGAGGAAGAAGTTCTTCGCCACCTGCATGGTGATGGTGCTGCCGCCGGTCTGGATATGCCCGGTTTTCACCAACTGGGTTGCGGCGCGCATCAGGCTGCTGGGGTCGACACCATAGTGGTTGAGGAAATTGTCGTCCTCGGCTGACAGAAGCGCCTGAATGAACTGTGGCGGAATTTCCGCAAAACGGATCGGCGAGCGGCGCATTTCGCCGAATTCGGCAATCAGTTTACCGTCGCTGCTGTACACCCTGAGGGGGATCTGCAACTGGATGCTTCTGAGGGATTCGACCGAGGGCAGGCTGGGGCTAAGATACAGAAACGCACCGCTCACACCGAGTACGAGCGCGCAGATGACTGCGACGGAAGACCACCAGAAGAACTTCAGCAGACGTATCAAGGCTTTTCGGTGTCCAGGTTGGGAGTGGATTGCACGCAGGTCCGGCGGACCGGAAAACGCTGGGCATTATAAGCATTTTTCGCCTCTCCGGGTTACCGGCCGGGCGGCCCGTCGGCCCGACGGGCAGGCCGGGGCCAGTGTTGACGCGGGGTTGCGACAGGCCGCTGCAAGTGGCAGCAAGGAAGCCGCGATGTTAGGACGCTTTGGCAAGGATGCCAGTTCACTCATGGGGGTAGAAATTGCCTCCGACGTTGTCCGGGTTGTGCAACTTCAGCGGCGCAGTCGGCGCTGCCGGGTGCTTGCTTCGGCTCAAGAACCACTAGAGTCCGCGGTCGGCAACGACTGGGTGAGCCAGCCCGCTGCCGTGGTGGCAGCGTTGCGTCGAGCTTACCGACGCAGTGGCTCCAGGCAGCGCCGGGTGGCGCTGGCGTTGCCGGCCAGCCAGGTGATCTGCAAGTTGTGCCATCTGCCGGTGGAGCAGGCAGGGGATGCGCTTGAGGCGCAGTTGCTGGCTGACGCTGAACAGCTGTTCCCGTTTCCGTTGGACGACCTGGCCCTGGATTTTCAGGTCTTGGGCGCGTCCCGGGAGCAGCCGGGGTGCACGGAAGTAATGGTGGCCGCGTGCCGGCAAAGTGCGCTGGCGTCACTTGAAGCCGTCGTCGCGCAGGCAGGGCTACAGCTTGAGGCTGTCGAGGTCGACAACATCGCCCTCTGTCGCATGTTGCCTCGGGGTTGCCTTGAAGGCTCGGCACTGCTGCGTGTCGAAGCGCACGGCGCAGTGCTTCATGACTGGCAGCCTGGCCAGCCCTGCCAGCGCCGTGAGCTGCCAGCACCGGGGTTCAAGGCGATGGGGCTGC
This sequence comes from Pseudomonas sp. NPDC008258, assembly GCF_042956345.1. Classification (NCBI taxonomy): domain Bacteria; kingdom Pseudomonadati; phylum Pseudomonadota; class Gammaproteobacteria; order Pseudomonadales; family Pseudomonadaceae; genus Pseudomonas; species Pseudomonas sp. NPDC008258. The sequence continues at coordinate 175,326 of NZ_JBIBGE010000004.1, read as the reverse complement.
TGTCGGAGCACCTGCATGCCCTGCTTGCTGATGCGCATTTGCCTGGGGGCCTGTGGATAAGCAGCAGTTCGGCGGTGGAGCCGAGTTGGCTGCATGGCCTTGGCTGCCAGCTGAATACGCCGTGCCGGCATCTACCTGCCGTGGGCGGGCTTGAACATGTCGATGGCTCGATGCTGCTGGCCTGCGCCCTGGCGCTTGGAGGGTTGCGCCCATGATGCGGTTGAATCTGTTGCCCTGGCGTGAACGGCAGCGCCGGGCGGCGCTACGGCGCTTTCGCACCCAGCTGATTGTCGGCGTAGTGCTGGCCCTGTGCGCCGTGACGCTGGTCGACCAAATGGCCCGGCAGCGCGGGCAACAGCAGGCGCTGGCCAACGTGCGGCAACAGGCCCTTCTTGAAGAATTGACCGAGCAACTCCAGCCGCTGGCCGAAATGCAGGCGCAGTACGAGGCACTGATCGCCCGTGCGTTGGCGCTGGAGGGCTTGCGCGCCCGGCAGGGTGCCTTGGGCGATATGCTCACTGGCCTTGAAGAGGCGCTGCCGATGGGCCTCCAGCTAATCGACCTCAGCCTGGAAGAGGGCCACCTGAACATCACCGGCCTGGCGACGTCTGGTGCCGTGGTGGCGCAGTTCATGCGAGACCTGGACCGGTCGGGCCTTCTGCTTGACCTGCAACTCAGGCGCGTCAGGAGCTTGCCGGGTGGTGATGAGTTTCGGGTGACTGCGCGTGTTTCGGCGTTCTGGTCGTGAATGTGGTGCCGATCCTTGCGTGGTGGGCGGTCGTCGAGCGTTCCACGCGTATGAGGTGCATGGTGCCGGTGCTGGTTGCTGCGCTGGTGTTTGGTTTGGGTTGCGCGCTTCGCCTGCCTGCGGGCTTGCAACAACAGGCGCAGGAAGCGGCTCGACAGGCTGTATTGAGCGGGCAGCATTCAGCCAGTGTGGCGAAGCGGGTGGAGCTGGAGCAGTTGCAGGCTGCTCTGGTTGATGCCGAGCAGCGGTTGCAGGTAGCTCACTGGTACCTGGCCGCCGGGGAGGGCATGAGCGACCTGCTCGACCGCCTGGCGGCTTCGGGGCATGCGCATGGCCTGTTGATCGAACGGCTCGACGTGCATGAAGCCGAGCAGCAGGCTGGCTACCGCAAAGTACCGCTGGAGCTGCAGGTAGTGGGGCGTTACGTGGCTTTGCGCCAGTGGCTGGGTGACTGGCTGGGCCAGGCGCGCCTGCTGCGCAGCGGCGAGATGAACCTGGCCGCAGTTGAGGGGCAGCCTGGGCTTTTGCGTCTGCAGTTGCGCGTCGATGCCTTTCATTCGCCCGCACCCATGCCAGCAGCTGATGTACTTGCTCGCATGCCCGCCAGGGCTGCGACGCCAGTGCCCGTGGTCGACCCCTTCGCGGCCGTGGCGACACGCAGGGTTGGCTCCGGGCTGACCAGCGTGCCGCTGGCACAGCTGGAAATGGTCGGCAGCCTGTCGCGGGGAACAGCACACGAGGCGCTGCTGATGGCGGCAGGCAGGCTCTATCGCGTGCATGCAGGAGAGCGCCTGGGTCGTAACCATGGTGTGGTGGTGCGAATCGATCAAGGCGGGGTTGAGGTACGCGAACGGCTATTCATGGCGGGGGTGTGGCACGAGCGCACGGCGTTCATCACCCTGACGAAACGCTTGGGCAAGGAGGCCTCGAAGCAGAATGAAAATGTTGATGAAATGGGGGTTGGCAGCCCTGCTTTCGAGCCCGCTGGCGTCGGCGACGCCTTATCAGGGTGAGCCCCTGTCGTTGAACTTTCAGGATGTGGAAGTGCGCTCGGTTTTGCAGGTGCTGGCCGATTATGCGGGCGTCAACCTGGTGGTCGGCGATGACGTACAGGGTAATGTCACCTTGCGTTTGCAGGACGTACCCTGGGATCAGGCCCTTGACCTGGTGCTGCGCAGCAAGGGCCTGGCCCGGCGGGAGGAGGGTAATGTGTTGCTGGTGGCGCCTGCGGCAGCTTTTGCTGCGCAGCCGTTCAATGCTGCGGTTGGGGCGGTCGCCGATGCCAGCGAGCAGCCGTTACGCCGTGAGTTGATACCGATCCAGCACGCCAAGGCCGCCGAGCTGGTTGAGCTATTGCTGAACACCCTGGCGGATGACGACACCGTTGCCGCTCGAGGCAGCCTGGGAGTCGATGAACGCACCAATACCCTGGTGGCGCACCAGCCTGCGTATCGTTTGGCCGAATTGCGCCAACTGGTTGCGCAGCTGGATGTGCCAGTGCGCCAAGTGGCGATCGAGGCGCGCATCGTCGAGGCAAATGTCGATTACGAGAAAAGCCTGGGGGTGCGCTGGGGCGGGCCGCTTTACGGTGAACGCCTGCGGCCGGGCAAGGAGTTGTTCGTCGATCTTGGTGTGGAGCGTGCGGGCACTGGCGTCGGGCTGGGCCTGCTGCGCGGCGATGTGCTGCTCGACCTGGAACTCAGCGCCATGGAAAAGAGCGGTAACGGCGAGATCATTTCGCAGCCCAAGGTGGTCACGGCCGACAAGGAAACAGCCAGAATCATCAAAGGCACCGAGGTGCCCTACCAGGAAACCAGCCAGAGCGGCGCCACCTCGGTGGCCTTCCGCGAGGCGTCGCTGTCGCTTGAGGTGACGCCGCAGATTACACCGGACAACAAGGTGATCATGGCGGTCAGGGTGACCAAGGACGAGCCGGATTACGTCAATGCCTTGAACGAGGTGCCGCCAATCCGCAAGAACGAGGTCAATGCGAAGGTTCGCGTGGCGGATGGCGAAACGATCGTGATTGGTGGGGTGTACTCGACTTCGCAAAACAATGTGGTCGACAAGGTGCCATTTTTCGGTGATCTGCCGTATGTTGGGCGGCTATTTCGACGCGATGCATTACAAGAGAAAAAATCCGAGCTGCTGGTCTTCCTGACTCCGCGTATCATGAGTGACCAGGCGATTGCTGTGAGTCGTTGATTCTGTGCGAAATTTGATACTTGTGGGGCCCATGGGCGCTGGTAAAAGCACCATTGGACGCCTTTTGGCCAAAGAGCTGCGCCTGCTGTTCAAGGATTCCGACAAGGAAATCGAACTGCGATGCGGCGCCAATATCCCGTGGATTTTCGACAAGGAAGGCGAGCCGGGTTTCCGTGACCGCGAGCAGGCGATGATCGCCGAACTGTGCGAACTCGATGGCGTGGTCCTGGCGACCGGCGGTGGTGCCGTGATGCGCGAAGCCAACCGCCAGGCTTTGCATCAGGGTGGCCGGGTGATCTACCTGCATGCCTCGGTGGAACAGCAGGTTGGCCGTACCGCGCGCGATCGCAATCGCCCGTTGTTGCGCACCGCCAACCCCGAGGCAACCTTGCGCGCCTTGCTGGAAGCCCGTGACCCGCTCTATCGCGAGATCGCCGACGTGGTGGTGGAAACCGACGAGCGGCCGCCACGCATGGTGGTGATTGATATTCTCGAACGCTTGCAGCAGTTGCCGCCCCGTTAACCCGGGACTATTCTCGGCCACCAGCGCCGAGGCGAGGTTCAACGTTACCGCGTGGGTTGCCCGTAAGGCGCCGCGCCCAAGTACATTGTGGGGATACATGCAGACACTTAAGGTCGACCTGGGCGAGCGTAGCTACCCGATCTACATTGGCGAAGGCCTGCTGGACCAGCCTGAACTGCTGGCGCCGCACATTGCCGGCCGGCAAGTTGCCATCGTTTCCAACGAGACCGTCGCGCCCCTGTATCTCGAACGCCTGACCAAGACCCTGGGTGCCTATTCGGTGCTGCCAGTGGTGTTGCCTGATGGCGAAGCCTACAAGAACTGGGAAACCCTGCAGCTGATCTTCGATGGCCTGCTCACCGCGCGCCATGATCGCCGTACCACCGTGGTCGCCCTGGGCGGCGGCGTAATCGGTGACATGGCTGGCTTCGCGGCTGCCTGTTATCAGCGGGGTGTCGATTTCATCCAGGTGCCAACCACCTTGCTTTCCCAGGTTGACTCGTCGGTAGGCGGCAAGACCGGTATCAACCACCCGCTGGGCAAGAACATGGTGGGCGCCTTCTATCAGCCCAATGCGGTGCTGATCGACACGACCAGCCTGAACACGCTGCCCGCACGCGAGCTGTCGGCAGGCCTGGCTGAAGTGATCAAGTACGGCCTGATCTGCGACAAGCCGTTCCTTGCCTGGCTTGAGGACAATATTCAGGCCCTGCGTGGCCTGGACCCTGTAGCCCTGACCGAGGCAATCAGCCGCTCTTGCGCGGCAAAGGCTGCGGTAGTGGGGGCCGACGAGCGTGAGTCCGGCGTACGGGCCACGCTGAACCTGGGGCATACCTTCGGGCATGCCATCGAGACCCACATGGGCTATGGCGTGTGGCTGCACGGCGAAGCCGTGGCAGCGGGCACGGTAATGGCCCTGGAAATGTCCATGCGCCTTGGCTGGATCGACCAGGCCGAGCGCGATCGCGGAATCCGCCTGTTGCAGGACGCAGGTTTGCCGGTGGTGCCACCACAGGAAATGACCCCGGCGCATTTCATGGAGCACATGGCGGTCGACAAGAAGGTGCTCGACGGGCGCTTGCGTCTGGTGCTGCTGCGCCAGATGGGCGAGGCCGTGGTTACCGACGACTATCCGAAAGAGATTCTACAGGCCACGCTGTCGGCGGATTACCGCGCGATCGTGGCCCAGCTTTGAGGTTGTGACAGCGCAATGACCAGTTTGCATGCCGATGAGGCCTTTCTCGACCATTACCAGTTGAGTCACGATCCGTTCGCGCCCCGCGTGCCCGGCTTCAAGTTTTTCCCGGCCCAGCGCAAGCCTGTGCTTGGCCAGTTGCACCACCTGGCGCGCTACAGCCAGCTGATGCTGGTGGTCAGCGGCCCGCTGGGCAGCGGCAAGTCGCTGCTGCGCCAGGCCCTGGTGGCCAGTACCAACAAGCAGGCCGTGCAGAGTGTGGTGGTGTCTGCCCGCAGCGCCAGCGATGCCTCCGGCATGCTGGCCCAGGTTGCCCAGGACCTGGGCGTGGACAAGGCTGAAGTGCAGGCGATCCTGTCCAAGGTAGTGCAGTTGGCGCTCACCGGGCAGGAAGTGTATTTGCTGGTGGACGATGCGGAACAACTCGACGAGTCGGCACTCCAAGCGTTGCTGGAATTGGCGGCGGGCGTGCCGGAAGGGCGCCCGCATATATTCCTGTTTGGTGAGCCTTCGCTGATTGCCGGGCTGGATGAACTCAATGTCGAGGAAGAACGCTTCCACATCATCGAGCTTGCCCCCTACAGTGAAGAAGAAACCCGCGAGTACCTGGAGCAGCGCCTGGAAGGGGCTGGCCGGGGCATCGAGGTGTTCAGCCGTGAACAGATCGTCGATATCCATGAAAACTCCGACGGTTGGCCTGGCAACATCAACCAGGTCGCCCGTGACACTTTGATCGAAGCCATGATCGCCAGCCGTTCGACGGTCAAGCGACCATCCATGGGGTTCAAGATGCCTAAAAAACATGTGCTCGCGCTGTCCGCTGTGGTCGTGGTCGCCGTTGGCGCCGCGGTTTTGATGCCCAAGAAGGGTGACAAGGCTCCGGCCGAAGCGCCGGCCGCCCAGGCCCAGTTGCCGCTTGGCGAGGGCAAGCAGGGGGCTGCCATCGAGTTCTCTGGCTCGTCCCAGCCGATGCCATTGCCACTGGTTGGCCAGTCCCAGCCGGTGATGCGCGAACCGCTGGCCCAGGCCGCTGGTATGGGCGAGGGTGAGGAAGGCAGCCCGGCTGGCGACACCGCCCTGCAGCCTGGCAACCCGCCGCCAACCGTGACCACCATTGCGCCGCCGCAAGGCGTGCCGGCTGGCCCGGCCCCTGCGCCTGCCCAGCCTGTTGCCAGTGTTCCTGCACAGCCGGTAGCGCCTGCGCCAAAACCGGTCGCAACCCAGCCAGCCAAGCCGGTTGCACCGGCCAAGCCTGCACCAGCACCCACCCAGGTAGCTGTGGCCAAGCCGGTCGCCAAGCCTGCTGAAAAACCAGCACCTGCTGCTGGTGGCAGCGGTGGCTGGTACGCTGGACAAAAACCGGGCAACTATGTGGTGCAGATCCTCGGCACCAGCTCCGAAGCGTCGGCCCAGGCGTACGTCAAGGCCCAGGGTGGCGACTATCGCTACTTCAAGAAAAACCTGCAGGGCAAGCCGCTGTTTGTAGTCACTTATGGCAGCTTCGCCAACCGTGACGCAGCGGTTGCGGCAATCAAGAACTTGCCAGCGAAGGTCCAGGCTGGTAAACCTTGGCCACGTACCGTCGCCAGCGTCCAACAAGAGCTGGCTTCGGCCCGCTGATACCTTCCGGGCGGCATCACCCCGCCGCCCAGTAGCTAAGCGAATTCTAGCTTTCGACTAGCCTGCTGCGTTTTTACGCGGCAGGCTTTTCTGTCCCAGACTGCCGGCCACAAGCCCTAGTTGCAGTCATGGCTGAAACGCTTCAGACTCGAGCCAAGCCGCTATCACGGCGCATGGCGCAAAAACATTCAAAACTGCGACATAAATTTTCAATGGTGAGACATGAAAATTTGTGGGCATCGCTGTCGCTGTGCAACAATGGTTTTCCATGGCCACCGCAAAAAAGCTGGCATTTGATCGGCGTGGATGGTAAGTGGTTGTTAAAAAAGAGATTTACCTCCGTTAGAGAGGTGAACCTGGTGAGAATGTGTCTATGAAAACAGGTCTGTACCATCCCGAAGAATTCAAGGACAACTGTGGTTTTGGCCTGATCGCCCATATGACGGGCGAACCGAGCCACCACCTTCTGCAAACCGCCATGCAGGCGCTGACCTGCATGACCCACCGCGGCGGTATCAACGCCGACGGCAAGACCGGTGACGGTTGCGGTCTGCTCATGCAGAAGCCCGATCAATTCCTGCGTGCCGTGGCCCAGGAACACTTCGCCGTCGAGCTGCCCAAGCAGTACGCCGTCGGCATGGTGTTCTTCAACCAGGACCCGGTCAAAGCCGAAGCTGCCCGCGCCAACATGGACCGCGAGATCCATGCCGCTGGCCTGAAGCTGGTCGGCTGGCGCAAGGTGCCGATCGACACCAGCGTGCTCGGCCGCCTGGCCCTGGAGCGCCTGCCGCAGATCGAGCAGGTGTTCATCGGCGGTGAAGGCCTGAGCGATCAGGAATTCGCCATCAAGCTGTTCAGTGCACGTCGTCGTTCGTCGGTGGCCAACGCCCACGACGCCGACCATTACATTTGCAGCTTCTCGCACAAGACCATCATCTACAAAGGCCTGATGATGCCGCGCGATCTCGCGGCGTTTTACCCAGACCTGGGCGACGAGCGCCTGCAAACCGCGATCTGCGTGTTCCACCAGCGCTTCTCCACCAACACCTTGCCGAAATGGCCGCTGGCGCAGCCGTTCCGCTTCCTCGCCCACAACGGCGAGATCAACACCATCACCGGCAACCGCAACTGGGCCATGGCCCGTCGCACCAAGTTCGCCAATGACCTGATCCCCGACCTCGAAGAGCTCGGCCCGCTGGTCAACCGCGTGGGGTCCGACTCGTCGAGCATGGACAACATGCTGGAACTGATGGTGACCGGTGGCATCGACCTGTTCCGCGGCGTGCGCATGCTGGTACCGCCAGCCTGGCAGAACGTCGAGACCATGGACGCCGACCTGCGCGCCTTCTACGAATACAACTCCATGCACATGGAACCGTGGGATGGCCCGGCCGGTATCGTCATGACCGAAGGCCGCCATGCGGTGTGCCTGCTCGACCGCAACGGCCTGCGCCCGGCGCGCTGGGTGACCACCACCAATGGCTACATCACCATCGCCTCGGAAATCGGCGTATGGGGCTACCAGCCTGAGGAAGTGTTGGCCAAAGGCCGTGTCGGCCCGGGCCAGATCCTTGCCGTGGACACCGAAACCGGCCAGATCCTCGACACCGACGCCATCGACAACCGCCTGAAGTCGCGCCACCCGTACAAGCGCTGGCTGCGTCAGCACGCCACCCGCATCCAGGCGACGCTGACCGACGACCAGGGCGCGGCCAGCTACGACGCTGACCAGCTCAAGCAATACATGAAGATGTTCCAGGTCACCTTCGAAGAGCGTGACCAGGTGCTGCGCCCGCTGGGTGAGCAGGGCCAGGAAGCCGTTGGTTCGATGGGTGACGACACGCCGATGGCTGTGCTTTCGCAGCGCGTGCGTTCGCCGTTCGATTTCTTCCGCCAGCAGTTCGCGCAGGTGACCAACCCACCGATCGACCCGCTGCGCGAAGCGATCGTGATGTCGCTGGAGATCTGCCTCGGTGCCGAGCGCAACATCTTCCAGGAATCCCCGGAGCATGCTTCGCGGGTCATCCTCAGCTCCCCGGTCATTTCGCCCGCCAAGTGGCGTTCGCTGATGAACCTGGAGCGCGAAGGTTTCGACCGCCAGCTGATCGACCTCAACTATGAGCAGAGCGTCGGCCTGGAAGCTGCCATTCGCAACATCGCCGACCAGGCTGAAGAAGCCGTGCGCGCTGGCAAGACCCAGCTGGTGCTGAGCGACCGCTACATCGCCCCGGGCAAGCTGCCGGTACACGCTTCGCTGGCTGTTGGCGCGGTGCACCACCGCCTGACCGAGCAGGGCCTGCGTTGCGACAGCAACATCCTGGTGGAAACCGCCACCGCCCGCGACCCGCACCACTTCGCCGTGCTGCTGGGCTTCGGTGCCTCGGCCGTTTACCCGTACCTGGCCTATGAAGTGCTGGCCGACCTGATTCGCACCGGCGAAGTGCTGGGCGATCTGGACGAAGTCTTCAAGTACTACCGCAAAGGCATCTCCAAGGGCTTGCTGAAGATCCTGTCGAAGATGGGTATCTCCACCATCACCTCTTACCGCGGTGCGCAGCTGTTCGAAGCCATCGGTCTGTCCGAGGAAGTGGTCGGCCTGAGCTTCAAGGGTGTGTCCAGCCGTATCAAGGGTGCCCGCTTCGAAGACCTGGAAAACGACCAGAAGCTGCTGGCGGCCGAGGCCTGGAGCGCGCGCAAGCCGATCCAGCAAGGTGGCCTGCTGAAGTTCGTGCACGGTGGTGAGTACCACGCCTACAACCCGGATGTGGTCAACACCCTGCAAGCCGCCGTGCAACAGGGCGACTACGCCAAGTTCAAGGAATACACCACGCTGGTCGACACACGCCCTGTGTCGATGATCCGCGACCTGCTGAAGGTGAAAGTGGCCGACCAGCCGCTGCCGCTGGAGCACGTCGAGCCGCTGGAGGCCATCCTCAAGCGCTTCGACTCCGCCGGTATCTCGCTGGGTGCACTGTCGCCAGAAGCCCACGAAGCGCTGGCCGAGGCCATGAACCGCCTGGGTGCGCGCTCCAACTCCGGTGAGGGCGGTGAAGACCCTTCGCGCTACGGCACTGTCCGCAGCTCCAAGATCAAGCAGGTGGCCACCGGCCGCTTTGGCGTGACCCCGGAGTACCTGGTAAACGCCGAAGTGCTGCAAATCAAGGTTGCCCAGGGCGCCAAGCCCGGTGAGGGCGGACAGTTGCCAGGCGGCAAGGTCAACGGTCTGATCGCCAAGCTGCGCTACGCGGTACCGGGCGTGACGCTGATCTCGCCACCACCGCACCACGATATCTATTCGATCGAAGACCTGGCCCAGCTGATCTACGACCTCAAGCAGGTCAACCCGCAGGCACTGGTGTCGGTCAAGCTGGTGGCAGAAGCCGGCGTCGGTACGATCGCCGCTGGCGTGGCCAAGGCCTATGCCGACCTGATCACCATTTCGGGTTACGACGGTGGTACCGGTGCTTCGCCACTGACCTCGATCAAGTATGCCGGCGCCCCGTGGGAACTGGGCCTGGCGGAAACCCACCAGACCCTGCGCGGCAACGACCTGCGCGGCAAGGTACGGGTACAGACCGACGGCGGCCTGAAAACCGGCCTGGACGTGATCAAGGCGGCCATCCTCGGTGCCGAAAGCTTCGGCTTCGGTACCGCGCCAATGATCGCCCTGGGTTGCAAGTACCTGCGCATCTGCCACCTGAACAACTGCGCCACCGGCGTTGCCACCCAGAACGACAAGCTGCGCAAGGACCACTACATCGGCACCGTCGACATGGTGATCAACTTCTTCACCTTCGTCGCCGAAGAGACCCGTGAGTGGCTGGCCAAACTGGGTGTACGCAGCCTGGGCGAGCTGATCGGCCGTACCGACCTGCTCGATGTATTGCCAGGCGATACCGAGCGCCAGCACCACCTGGACCTCACGCCGCTGCTGGGCAGCTCGCACATTCCGGCTGACAAGCCGCAGTTCTGCGAAGTGGACAAGAACCCGCCATTCGACCAGGGCGAGCTGGCCGAAAAAATGGTGGAAATGGCCATGCCGGCCATCCGCGATCAGGCCGGTGGCGAGTTCAACCTCGACATCTGCAACTGCGACCGCTCCATCGGTGCGCGTGTGTCGGGCGAAATCGCTCGCCTGCACGGCAACCAGGGCATGGCTGCGGCGCCGATCACCTTCCGCTTCAAGGGTACTGCTGGCCAGAGCTTCGGCGTGTGGAACGCCGGCGGCCTGAACCTGCACCTGGAAGGCGACGCCAACGACTACGTCGGCAAGGGCATGACCGGTGGCAAGGTCACCATCGTGCCGCCAGCCGGCAGCCCGTTCGAAACCCAGCACAGCGCCATCGTCGGTAACACCTGCCTGTACGGTGCCACTGGCGGCAAGCTGTTTGCTGCGGGTACAGCGGGCGAGCGCTTCGCTGTGCGTAACTCCGGCGCCCACGCTGTTGTCGAGGGCACTGGCGATCACTGCTGTGAATACATGACCGGCGGCTTTGTCTGCGTCCTGGGCAAGACCGGTTACAACTTCGGTTCTGGCATGACTGGCGGCTTCGCCTACGTGCTCGACATGGACAATAGCTTCGTCGACAAGCTCAACCACGAACTGGTGGAAATCCAGCGTATCAGTGGTGAAGCGATGGAGGCGTACCGCAGCCACCTGGCGCGTGTCCTGGGCGAGTATGTGGAAGAAACCGGCAGCGAGTGGGGGCGTGAGCTCTCCGAAAACCTGGACGACTACGTGCGGCGCTTCTGGCTGGTGAAGCCGAAGGCAGCCAACCTGAAGCAGTTGCTGTCCAGCACCCGTGCCAACCCGCAGTAAAAAACAGCTGCAAGTGGCAAGCCTCAAGCTGCACGTAATGGCAGCACGAGGTTTGCCCGGCTTAAGTGATCGTCTTGCGGCTTGCAGCTTGTAGCTTGCAGCTGCTGTAAAGAGGTTTTGAAAAATGGCTGAACGTCTGAACAACGACTTCCAGTTCATCGAAGTGGGCCGCAAGGACCCGAAGAAAAAGCTGCTGCGCCAGCGCAAGAAGGAGTTCGTGGAAATCTACGAACCGTTCAAGCCGCAGCAGTCCGTGGATCAGGCGCACCGCTGCCTGGGCTGCGGTAACCCGTATTGCGAATGGAAGTGCCCGGTGCACAACTTCATCCCCAACTGGTTGAAGCTGGTGTCCGAAGGCAACATCCTGGCCGCAGCCGAGCTGTCGCACCAGACCAACACCCTGCCGGAAGTGTGCGGCCGCGTGTGCCCGCAAGACCGCCTGTGTGAAGGTGCCTGCACCCTGAACGACGGCTTTGGTGCGGTGACCATCGGCTCGGTGGAGAAGTACATCACCGACACCGCCTTCGCCATGGGCTGGCGCCCGGACATGTCCAAGGTCAAGCCAACCGGCAAGCGTGTCGCCATCATCGGCGCCGGCCCGGCAGGCCTGGGCTGTGCCGACGTACTGGTACGTGCCGGCGTCACCCCGGTGGTGTTCGACAAGAACCCTGAAATCGGCGGCCTGCTGACCTTCGGCATTCCCGAGTTCAAGCTGGAAAAGACCGTGCTCAGCAACCGCCGCGAAGTGTTCACCGGCATGGGCATCGAGTTCCGCCTGAATACCGAGGTGGGCAAGGACGTGACCATGGAGCAGCTGCTCGCCGAATACGACGCCGTGTTCATGGGCATGGGTACCTACACCTACATGAAGGGCGGCTTCCCGGGCGAAGACCTGCCGGGTGTGCACGACGCGCTGGACTTCCTGATTGCCAACGTCAACCGCAACCTGGGCTTCGAGAAGTCGCCGGAAGACTTCGTCGACATGCAGGGCAAGAAGGTGGTGGTGCTGGGCGGTGGCGACACTGCGATGGACTGCAACCGCACGTCGATCCGCCAGGGCGCCAAGTCGGTGACCTGCGCCTATCGCCGTGACGAAGCCAACATGCCAGGTTCGCGCAAAGAGGTGAAGAACGCCAAGGAAGAGGGCGTGAAGTTCCTCTACAACCGCCAGCCTATCGCCATTGTCGGCGAAGACAAGGTCGAAGGCGTGAAGGTGGTCGAGACCCGTCTTGGCGAGCCGGATGCCCGTGGTCGCCGCAGCCCCGAGCCGATCCCGGGCTCTGAAGAGATCCTGCCGGCCGATGCCGTGGTGATCGCCTTCGGCTTCCGCCCAAGCCCGGCGCCGTGGTTCGAGCAGCATGGTATCCAGCTGGACAGCCAAGGGCGTGTAGTGGCCCCGGAGAAAGGCAAGTTCAAGCACCAGACCAGCAACCCGAAAGTGTTTGCCGGTGGCGACATGGTGCGTGGTTCGGACTTGGTGGTGACGGCTATCTTCGAAGGGCGTACCGCTGCTGAAGGTATCCTGGACTACCTGGAAGTCTGATTTTCGACCTGTTCGCGGGCACGCCCGCTCCCACAGGGTTCGGCGCAGAACCTGTGGGAGCGGGCGTGCCCGCGAAGCTTTTGTATACAAAAACGCTTGATCTGTGGCATCCAATAGACAAAACGCATGGCCATGGCCGTGCCTTTTGCGCTGGCGTCTGAGAAAATGCCCGCACTATTTTTCCGGATGCCGACATGACTGCCCTGAAGAACGACCGTTTCCTGCGTGCACTGCTCAAGCAACCTGTAGACGTCACCCCGGTGTGGATGATGCGCCAGGCCGGCCGCTACCTGCCGGAGTACCGCGCCAGCCGCGCCAAGGCCGGTGACTTCATGAGCCTGTGCATGAACCCGCAGTTTGCCTGCGAGGTCACCCTGCAGCCGCTGGACCGCTATCCGCTGGACGCAGCGATCCTGTTCTCGGACATCCTCACCATCCCCGACGCCATGGGCCTGGGCCTGTACTTCGAAACCGGCGAAGGGCCGCGTTTCAAGAAGGTCATCAGCACCCCGGCCGATATCGAAGCACTGCCGATCCCAGACCCGCAGAAAGACCTGGGCTACGTGATGGACGCGGTCAGCACCATCCGCCGTGAGTTGAACGGTCGCGTGCCGCTGATCGGCTTCTCTGGCAGCCCGTGGACCCTGGCCACCTATATGGTTGAAGGCGGTTCGTCGAAGGACTTCCGCAAAACCAAAGCCATGGCCTACGACAACCCGCAAGCCCTACACCTGCTGCTGGACAAGCTGGCCCAGTCGGTCACCAGCTACCTGAATGGCCAGATCCTGGCCGGCGCCCAGGCCGTGCAGATTTTCGACACCTGGGGCGGCAACCTGTCGGCGGCGGCTTACCAGGAATTCTCCCTGGCCTACATGCGCAAGATCGTCAGCGGGCTGATCCGCGAGCACGAAGGCCGCAAGGTGCCGGTAATCCTGTTCACCAAGAACGGCGGCCTGTGGCTGGAAAGCATCGCTGAAGCCGGTGCCGACGCACTGGGCCTGGACTGGACCTGCGAGATCGGCGACGCCCGTCGCCGTGTGGGTGACAAGGTGGCGCTGCAAGGCAACATGGACCCGACCGTGTTGTACGCCAAGCCCGAGGCCATCCGCCAGGAAGTGGCGCGCATCCTGGCCAGCTATGGCCACGGTACTGGCCACGTATTCAACCTCGGCCACGGCATTACCCCGGAAGTCGACCCGGAGCATGCCGGCGTGTTCATCAATGCCGTGCACGAGCTGTCGGCGCAGTACCATCAGTGAACTGATCGCTGAAAACAAAAAGCCCGGCCATGTGCCGGGCTTTTTGTTGCATTAAGTTTTAATTCAGCGATCGTCGTTAATCTGGTCCCATCGAAACCCAAACAGGACCTGATCCTCATGAAAGCTCATTACGTTGCACTGATCCTTGCCCCTCTGTTCAGTACCGCCGCACTGGCTGCGACTTACACCGGCCCCGGCGCCCAGTCGGTCACCACCGTGGCCGCTGCCAACGAAGCTGCGGATGACACTCCGGTCGTACTGCAAGGGTTTGTGACCAAGAAGATCAACAACGACGACAAGTACGAGTTCAAGGACAACACCGGCACCATTACCGTCGAGATCGATGACGAAGACCTGCCGCCGACGCCGTTCAACGACAAGACCAAGGTCAAGCTGACCGGTGAGGTGGAGAAGCACCTGATGAGTCGGGAAGTGGATGTGGATATTGTCGAGATCATCAACTGATCTGATGGCCTGTTCGCGGGCACGCCCGCTCCCACAGGGACTGCACCGAACCCTGTGGGAGCGGGCGTGCCCGCGAATGCTTCACACCGATTTGGGCGGTAACTTGCTCAGGTGCAGCGCCACCAGCAACGCCACTACCAGCAGGCTGCCAATGAACAGCCCGATACCATTCCAGCCCCACTGGTGCCAGAACACCCCGCCCGCCGTACCGGCCACGCTTGAGCCTGCGTAATAGCTGAACAGGTACAGCGACGACGCTTGCCCTTTGGCTTTCAACGCCCGGCGCCCGATCCAGCTGCTGGCCACCGAGTGCGCACCAAAGAAGCCGAACGTGAACACCAGCATGCCCACGATCACCATCGCCAGCGGGCTGGCCAGGGTCATCAGCAAGCCACCCGCCATCACCACGATACTGGCCCAGAACACCTTGCGCCGGCCCAGTTTGTCGGCTAAGGCACCCACCTGTGCCGAACTGTAGATGCCCGACAGGTACACCACCGACAGCAAACCGACCAGCGCCTGGTTCATGTGGTAGGGCTCGGCCAGCAGGCGGTAGCCGATGTAGTTGAACAGGGTGACGAAGGCGCCCATCAGCAGGAACGCCTCCAGGAACAGCCAAGGCAGGCCGGCATCCTTGAAGTGCATGACAAAGCCGTCCAGCAGGCTGCGTGGGTTCATCAACTGTGGGCGGAAGTTGCGCGATTCGGGCAATACCTTCCAGAACACCAGCGCGGCCACCAGCGCCAGGCCACCGATGGTCAGCATCGCCGTGTGCCAGCTGACGAAGTCGATCAGTACGCCGGTGATCAGCCGCCCGCTCATGCCACCAATCGCGTTGCCGCCGATGTAGAGGCCCATGGCCAGGCCAATGTGCTGCGGGTGGATTTCCTCGCTCAGGTAGGTCATCGCCACCGCCGCCAGGCCGCTCAGTGACAGGCCGACCAGCGCACGGGTGGCCAGTACCAGCTCCCAGCTGGGCATCACGGCGCTGGCCAGGGTGGAGAGGGCTGCGCAGACCAATGCAAAGACCATTACCGGCTTGCGCCCGATGCGGTCGGAAATAGGGCCGGTGATCAACAGGCCGAACGCCAGCATGGCGGTGGACACCGACAGTACCAGGCTGCTTTGCGCCGCGTTGATGGCAAATTCCTTGGACAACAGCGGCATCATCGGCTGTACGCAGTACAGCAGGGCGAAGGTGGCGAAGCCGCCGCTGAACAGGGCCAGCACGGTTTTCATGAAGGCCGGGGTGCCTTTTTCGATCCACATTTCGTTCAGGGGAGCGGGTTCTGGCTCGGCGGGAAGGGGGGCTACAGCAGTTTTCACGGGCGGGTACCTCTGACGCAATGAAAAAAGCATATAGCTGGCTAATGATTAGATCCAATATATTGTTCGACCTATTTAAGACGTTTTGCGACCTGTTTGGAGCTGATCATGGAACTGCGCCATCTGCGTTACTTCATTGCCGTGGCCGAAGAACTGCACTTTGGCCGTGCGGCCCAGCAGCTGGGTATTTCACAGCCGCCGCTCAGTCAGCAGATCCAGGCGCTGGAGCAGGAGCTGGGCGCGCGCTTGTTCGAGCGTACCAACCGTCGGGTCGAGTTGAGCGAGGCGGGGCGGCTGTTCCTTGAAGAGGCCCGGCAGGTGCTGGCGCAGGTAGAGAAGGCTGCCGATGTGGCCCGGCGTGCACAGTTGGGTGAACTGGGCGAGATGAAGATTGGCTTCACGTCGTCTGCGCCATTCACCTCGAAGATTCCCAAGGCCATCCACGCCTTTCGCCAGCGCTTCCCGGCAGTGCACCTGAACCTCAAGGAAATGAGCAGCCGCGATGTTGCCGAAGGGGTGTTCGACGAGTCCATCGAAGTGGGGCTGATGCGGCCCATGCCACTGCCGGAGGGCTTGCTGGCCACCGAGTTGTTCCGCGAGCCGCTGGTCGCGGTGATAAATGCTTCGCATCCGCTGGCCGAAGGCACCGAACAGGGCGTGCACATGGCGGCGCTGGCCCATGAGCCGTTTGTGTTCTTCCCGCGCAGTTACGGCAGCGGCCTGCATGCGCAGCTGCTGAGCCTGGCGCGGCAGGCAGGCTTCAGCCCGCATTTTGCCCAGGAGGCGGGGGAGGCCATGACCATCATCGGCCTGGTTTCGGCAGGGCTGGGCGTGTCGGTATTACCGGCGTCGTTCCAGCGCATGCGTATTGACGGGGTGGTTTACCGCACCTTGCTCGACGAAGGGGCGATGTCGGCAGTGTGGCTGGTGCAGCGCGAGCGCGGTGGGTCGGCAATGGCCAGGGCGTTCGCGCAATTGGTAACAGGGCAGGCCTATGCATGAAGCCAGCGCAGTAGCTGTGGGAGCGGGCGTGCCCGCGAAACAGGCGACGCGTTGGATGGCACCGGCTTTGCCGGTGTTCGCGGGCACGCCCGCTCCCACAGGTACTGCGCAAGCATTTAGATTTTGAGCAAGACAGTAGCTCCTGCAAGGGCCTGTGCAGGCCATACGGCAAATGGCACTGGCCATTGCCGCAGCGCCGCCACATACTCGGGCATTCGTTGATACACGGAGGTCAATCATGCGGCGCGTGGTGTTCAATCAGAAAGGTGGTGTGGGCAAGTCGAGCATTGCCTGTAACCTGGCGGCGGTCAGTGCCAATGAAGGCTACCGGACCCTGCTGATCGACCTGGATGCCCAGGCCAACTCGACCCAGTACCTCACCGGCCTTACCGGCGAGGACATCCCCATGGGCATTGCCGATTTCTTCAAGCAGAGCCTGTCCAGCGGGCCGTTCAGCAAGAAGAACAAGGTCGATATCTACGAAACCCCGTTCGATAACCTGCATGTGGTTACCGCCACACCCGAACTGGCCGATTTGCAGCCCAAGCTTGAGGCCAAGCACAAGATCAACAAGCTGCGTAAGTTGCTGGACGAACTGGATGAGGATTACGACCGGATCTACATCGATACCCCGCCAGCGCTGAATTTCTATGCGGTTTCTGCACTGATCGCCGCCGATCGCGTACTGATCCCCTTCGACTGCGACAGTTTCTCGCGCCAGGCCCTGTATGGCCTGCTGGCCGAGATCGAAGACCTCAAGGATGACCACAACGAAGACCTGCTGGTCGAAGGCATCGTGGTCAACCAGTTCCAGTCCCGCGCCAGCCTGCCGCAGCAGATGCTCGATGAGCTGCAAGCCGAGGGCTTGCCGGTGCTACCGGTGTACCTGAGCAGCTCGGTGAAGATGCGTGAATCGCACCACGCCAGCTTGCCGCTGATTCACCTGGAGCCCAAGCACAAGCTGACCCAGCAGTTTGTCGAGTTGCACGATCTGCTTGAGCGCACTGAATAGGCGCTGCGCTGCAGCGGCCTTGGAGAGCTGGCATGACATAGCGCTCAAGGCCACCTGGAGAACGCCGCAGGATGTAAAGGATCAGATTGGCAACGCCAGCATATGTGGCAAGAACCGCGTGGTCTTCAACATCGGAGGTAACAAGTACCGGCTTGTGGTTGAAATGCAGTATCGAGCCGGTATTGCCTGGGTGAAGTTCGTCGGTACGCACAAGCGCTATGACGAGATTGACGTGGAGACAATCTGTGAATATTAAGCCGATCCGTAATGATGACGATCTTCGAGCAGCGTTTCAGCGACTCGAATTCATTTTCCAGGCGCAAGCGGGAACGCCTGAAGCGGATGAAATGGAAGTGCTTGTGACACTCATTGAAGTGTACGAAAACAAGCACTATCCCATTCATCCCGCCAATCCTATTGAGGCCATCAAATTCTGCATGGATCAGCAGGGCCTTACCCCACGGGATCTGGAGCCTTACATTGGCCCGAGTGGTCGAGTTTCGGAAGTCTTGAATGGGAAGCGTGGACTGAGCCTCTCCATGATCAAGCGCCTGCACGATGGCCTGCGCATTCCCTATGAGTCGCTACTGGCAAACGCTTGAGAATCAAACCCCTTGGCTACGCACCCACTCCAGCAACGACTGGAGTGGAAACGCCCCCGCCTGGCGGCTGATTTCGCGGCCGTTCTTGAACAGCAGCAGGCTGGGGATCGAGCGGATGCCCAGCTGGCCGGCCAGGGTGCGGTTGGCTTCGCTGTCTAGCTTGGCCAGGCGGCAGCGGCCGGTCAGTTGGCGGGCGGCTTGTTCGAAGGTGGGGGCGAAGGATTTGCAGGGGCCGCACCAGTCGGCCCAGATGTCGACCAGCAGCGGCAGGTCGCCCTTGATCTGGCTGGCGTAGCTGGCTTCGGTGAGTTCGAAGGGCTTGCTCAGTAGCACATCCTGTTTGCAGCGGCCGCATTTTGGCGCGTCAGCCAGGCGTTCGGCGGGCAGGCGGTTAAGGCCGTTGCAGTGGGGGCAGGGAATAACCAATGGGTCGGACATATCAATTCCTTGTGTTGTTTGTTCGGGCCCTATCGCCGGCAAGCCAGCTCCCACAGGGGTACCGATTGGTCAGGTGCGACGCTGTACCTGTGGGAGCTGGCTTGCCGGCGATGGGGCCAGTACAGCAACCATCAGTTCATGATGAACAACTGATTTCCAGGTGCTTGCCCCATTCAGGTGGGCGCTCGGCATAGGCCTGCATTCCGGGCTGCTCTTCGAAGGGCTTGGTCAGCACCTGATGCAGCCGCTGCACTTCACTGTAATCCCCCGCTTCAGCCGCTTCGATGGCTTTCTGCGCCAGATAATTACGCAGTACATAAAGCGGGTTCACCGCATGCATCCGTTCCCGCCGACCTTCGGCATTACCGGTTTCGCGTTCACAACGGGCCAGGTACTCCGCGCCCCAGGCATCGAACCCGGCCGGATCGATGAAGTCGTCGCGTACCACCTTCAGTGCCCCGGCCACAGGCTGCTCACCCAGCTTGCGCAAGAACAGGTTGT
The DNA here is from genome assembly GCF_042956345.1 of Pseudomonas sp. NPDC008258. Taxonomy (NCBI): domain Bacteria; kingdom Pseudomonadati; phylum Pseudomonadota; class Gammaproteobacteria; order Pseudomonadales; family Pseudomonadaceae; genus Pseudomonas; species Pseudomonas sp. NPDC008258. The sequence continues at coordinate 156,068 of NZ_JBIBGE010000004.1, read as the reverse complement.
AGTCCACACCACCACGCTGCATGCACTGCAACAGGCGTTCGACCAGTGCCATGTCGTCCTCCTCGGCTGTGGTCAGGCCCAGGCGCCGGCGCATCAGGTCCAGATAGTGGGCCTGGTACAGCGGCAGGAACAGCCCCAACGCTTCTTTCAGCGGCTCCACCTCGATCATTGTGGTCAGGGCCTGGGCCAGCGCGCTGAGGTTCCAGTGGGCAATCGGTACCTGGTTGGCGTAGCTGTAGCGGCCACGGTCGTCGGAATGGTTGCAGATGAAGTTGGCGTCGAAGTCGTCGAGGAAGGCGAACGGGCCGAAGTCGAAGGTGATGCCCAGGATCGACATGTTGTCGGTGTTCATCACCCCGTGGCAGAAGCCATAAGCCTGCCAACGGGCGATCAGTTCGGCGTTGCGCTCGACGATGGTGCGGAACATGGCCAGGTAGGGCTGTTCGGCTTCGCGGCATTCGGGATAGTGCTGCTCCAGCACATGGTCAATCAGCAGGCGTTGCTGTTCGGGCTGCTTGGTGTAGTAGAAATACTCGAAATGCCCGAAGCGCACATGGCTCTGCGCTACGCGCGTGAGCATGGCAGCGCTTTCGCGGGTTTCGCGCCATACCGGGGTGCTGGAACCGATCACGCACAGCGCCCGGCTGGTGGGGATGCCGAGGGCGTGCAGGGCTTCGGAGGCAAGGAATTCGCGGATCGACGAGCGCAGCACGGCACGGCCGTCGCCCATGCGTGAGTAAGGCGTCTGGCCGGCGCCCTTGAGGTGCAGGTCCCAGTGCTCGCCGGCATCGTTGAGCACTTCGGCCAGCAGCAGGCCGCGGCCATCCCCCAGGCGGGGGTTGTACGAGCCGAACTGGTGGCCGGAATACACCATCGCCCGAGGATCGGCTTCTTCCCACAGCTTGTGGCCGCTGAACAGCTCGGCAAAAACCGGCAGCTCGGCCTGTGCAGGGTCGAGGTCGAGCAGGGCCATGGCCGACTCGCTTGCTACCACCAGGCGTGGGTCTGCGATGGGCTCGGGTAGCACCTGGGTGGAGAACGCGTCACCCAGGCGGGCGAAGCGGTTGTCGAAGGTGAGTTGGTCGAGGGCTTTCACGGGGCCGGCTCCAGAGTTTGATTGGCTGGGGCCGCTTTGCGGCCCTTCGCGGGCACGCCCGCTCCCACAGGAATGAGCGCTCGCCTTGTGGGAGCGGGCAAGCCCGCGAACGAGGGCGGAGCCCTCGCAGGGTTTCAGCACAGAATAAAGGATTCAGGCTGAAGCAGTGCCATCGGATTTCGGCTGTTCCATGGGAATCAGCTGCTGTTTGCCGCCTTTCGGGTCCATCAGGAACACCTCTACCTGGCGCACCGAGATCTTGATGTCATGTGCCTTGAACTCGCGGCTGATGTAGCGGTTGAGTTCGTCCAGCGTCGGGTTGCGGTCGCCCAGGTCGCGTACGTGCATGCGCAGTTCGTGGTCCAGCGAGCTTTCGCCGAAGTTGAGGAAGTACACGATCGGCTCCGGGTCCTTCAGCACCCGTGGGTTCTCATGCGCACCCTTGAGTAGCAGGTCGCGCACCAGGTCCAGATCGGAGCCGTAGTCGATGCCCAGCTTCAGCGTCACCCGGGTAACCGTGTCGGTCAGCGACCAGTTGATCAGCTGGCCGGTGATGAAGGTCTTGTTGGGGACGATGATGTCCTTGCGGTCGAAGTCGGTGATGGTGGTGGCGCGGATGCGGATCTTGCTGACCGTGCCCGACAGGTTGCCGATGGTGATGGTGTCGCCAATACGCACCGGGCGCTCGAACAGGATCATGATGCCGGAGATGAAGTTGGCGAAGATTTCCTGCATGCCGAAGCCCAGGCCCACAGACAACGCGGCCACCAGCCATTGCAGCTTGTCCCAGCTCACCCCCAGGGTGGACAGGGTGCTGACGATGCCGACGCCGACGATGGTGTACGACAACAGCGTGGTGGTGGCGTAGGCGCTGCCTTGGGCCAGGTTGAGGCGTGACAGCACCAGCACTTCCAGCAGGCCCGGCAAGTTGCCGGCCAGGGCGAAGGTGATGCCGACGATGACCAGCGCACCCAGCAGGTCGCCAAGGCTGATCGGCACCATGCTGGCGGCGGCACCGGTGCCGCTGGTGTATTCGTACAGCACGAAGTTGTTGAGGTAGGCGAACACCGAGATCAGGTCTGCCCACACCCAGTACAGGCCGGCGATGAAGCCGCCGAGCAGGGCCAGGCGGATCAGGCGCAGCGACTGCTGGTTGACCTGTTCGATGTCCAGCGTTGGCTCTTCGGTGATGACTTCGCCATCCAGCCCTTCCTTGGCTGCGGCGCGCTTGCTCAGCGCCCGCTGGTAGGCCAGGCGCCGAGCCGCCACTGACAGGCCACGCACGAACGCGGCCTCGATCACCAGCCAGAACAGCAGCAGGTACAGGGTGTAGATCAGCCGGTCAGTGAGCTTCAGCGCGGTGTAGTAGTAGCCGAAGCACACGGCGACGAACAGGGCGATGGGCAGGGCGGTGAACGCAACGCCCACGGCTCTGCGGAACAGTGAGGTGTCGCGGTGTGCCGGGCTGCTGAGCAGCAGGCGGCTGAGCAGCCAGGCCATCAGTGCGTAGCAGGTCAGCACCACGCCGATACCCAGTACGTCGTCGGCCAGCGCCGATGGCTGGTGCTCGGCCACCGCCACTACGCCGACCAGTGCCAGGACCACGGTGCCCAGGCGGCGCACCCAGCCGCGCAGGAACTCGACCTGCGGCTTGTGCCAGCGGAAGTGGATTTCTGCTACGCCACCGGGGGCGAGGATGCGGTAGGCGGTGTAGAACACCAGCCAGGCCTGGGCCAGTTGCCACAGGGCCGCGCCCAGGTTGGCGTTTTGCCCGCGGGCGTCGATCTGCAGGGCATAGCTGCACAGTGCCAGGCCAAGGCTGACCGGCATCGCCAGCAGGATATTGATGAGAATCGCCTGGGGCGTGTGCCACTGGCTGTCACGGCGGAAGTGACCGATGTCCTGGTGCACCTTGCCCAGCCGCTGGTACAGGTATTTGCGCCGCCACAACAGGGCGCCGATCACCAATAGCAGGGGCAGGAACAGCAACGGGCGCTGGCTGAGGCCGTCGGCCAGCTCCTTCAGGCCCGAGCCCCACGGCAGGTTGGCGACCTGGTCGGCCAGGCGCTCGGGTACATAACTCAGCCAGTCCCAGTCCAGCGGCTTGTTGCTGGGGATCCAGAACATCTGTTCGTCGAGGGTTGTACGCAGGCTCTGCGCTGTGCCCAGCAACTGTTTCTGGTTGAGCTGCAGGGTGATCGATTCGTTAAGCAGCGCCGACAGTTCGCGGTTCAGCCGTTCAAGCAGGTCGCTGCGGTTGATGGCAACTTCCAGCAAGGCTTTGCGCAGTTGCGGGCTCACCTCTTCCTGCGGCTGCACGGCCAGCAGCTTGTCGACATAGGTGACCGGGCTGCTCATCTGCTCGCGTTGCTGGTTGACTTCAAACTGGTACAGGCGGGTGTCGGCGATCTGGTCGGCCAGGTCGCGGTCGACTTTCAGGTGTGGCAGGGTCTGCTTCTGCTTGTAGAGAATCTTCGACAGCAGCAGGCTGCCCTTGAGCACGTTGATCTGCTCGTCCAGCGCCTGGTCAGCCTGGGTCAGGCTGTCGAGTTGCTGTTTGGTGCGCAGGTTCTGCTGGGTCAGTTCGTTGAGGCGGTCGGTGCTTTTCAGCAGGTAGTCGGACAGCTTGAGGTTGACCGCGCTTTCGGTGGCCAGCAGGCTGCTGCCGCCGGCCTTCTGGGCCTCGATCGATTGTTGGGTGACCGCTTCCTGTGACTGGGCCAGGCGCTTGTCGTTGATCAGCGTCTGCAGGTCCTGGATTTCCTGCTCCAGGCGCGCGGCACGTTCGATCAGCAGGTCATGACGGGCGTTGCCCAGGTCTTGCAACAGGCTGTTGCCGGCCAGCTCCTGACGGCGCAGCAGGGTCAGTGCGTTGAGCGAGGCCAGTTCGGCGTTGAGCTGGTTGCGCTGGTCGGCGTTGATGGACTTGCCGCCGTCCTTGCCGGTTTTAAGAATGTTGTTGATCTGCTGGGTGCGTGCCTGGCTGTTGCTGATTTCGGCCTGGGCGCGTTCTGGGCGGGTTTGCGAATTGATGATCAGGCTGTTGGCTTCGGACAGCGCCTTCTGCAACTCGCCCTGCTGGGTGTTGCGTTCGCTGAGCATCTGCTCAAGCTGCGGCACGGCCAGTGTGGCGTACCGCTGGGCCACTGGCTGGGCCTTGGTTTCCTTGAGCCGGGCGAGTTCTTTCTGGCTTTCGCTGGTTTCCTTTGGAGCACCGGCCAGTTGCTGCTTCAGCGCGGCCAGTTTCTTCTCGTTGTCTTCCTTGCTGGCGAGCAGGCTCAAGGTCTGTTCGAGCACCTGCTGCAGGGCCTTCTGGTCGGCCTCGGGCAGCTTGCGCTCGGCGATCTTGTCGAGGCTGTTCTGGATGCTGGCGGTGGTCGGGGCCTCTGCGGCAGTGGCCGCAAAGGAAAGGGACAGGCACAGCCCGAGCAGGGCTGTGCGAAGGTACACGCGCAGGGACATAGGCAGACTACTTGTGGATCCGGCAGAAACGAAGTTTAGAGGAACAATCCTGGTCCGGGTCGCGTTCCTTCGGGGAATCTGACGCCTACTTTCTGGATCTTGTTCCCGTCCATGGTCGCCACGGTCCAGATCGTGCCATGCCATTCGACCTGGTCACCTACTACTGGAGCGCCTCCGACCTTCTGTCGGATGAACTGCGCCAATGGCATATTCGCGTCCAGGCCGTCGAGTTTCAGGCCATAAAGCGCGGCCACTGCACCCAGTTCGGCATCGCCTTCGAGCACGAAGTCGCCGAAGAAGCGCAGGTCCAGGCCCCGTTGTGGCGCCTGGCTGAACAGTTTGCCCAGGGCCTGCAGGTTGTGCTCGTGGCCGATCACGCAGAGCATGTCGCCCACTTCCAGCACGGTACTGCCCGACGGGTGCAACAGCTGCTCGTTACGGAACAAGGCGGCAATCCGCGTGCCTTCGGGCATTTTCAGCTCGCGCAGGGCGGCGCCGATGCACCATTTTTCGGCACCCAGGCGGTAGACAAACAGTTCCCACTCGCTGGTGATGTGCACTTCCAGGGCGGAGCGTGAAATCGGTGCCGGGTCTGGCGGTACGGTCACTTTCAGCAGTTTGGCCATCCACGGCAGGCTGGTGCCTTGCACCAGCAGCGACACCAGCACGATGAAGAACGCCAGGTTGAAGAACAGCTGGGCATCCGGCAGGCCGGCCATCAGCGGGAACACCGCCAGGATGATCGGTACCGCGCCGCGCAGGCCGACCCAGGAAATGAAGCCCTTCTCGCGGCCATGGAAGGCCTTGAACGGCAGCAGGGCAGCGACCACCGACAACGGCCGTGCCACCAGGATCATCCACAGCGCCAGGCCCAGCGCCGGCAGGGCGATGGGCAGCAGGTCGTGCGGGGTGACCAGCAGCCCCAGCACCAGGAACATGCCGATCTGGGCCAGCCAGGCCATGCCGTCGAGCATGTGCAGGATGCCGTGGCGGCTGCGGATCGGCTTGTTGCCCAGCACCAGGCCGCACAGGTACACGGCCAGGAAGCCGCTACCGTGCAGGGCGTTGGTCAGGGAGAACACCACCAGGCCGCCGGCCACCACCAGGATCGGGTACAGGCCACCGGCCAGGTTGATGCGGTTGACCAGTTGCAGCATCAGCCAGCCGCCGCCCAGGCCCAGCAGCCCGCCGATGCCGAACTCACGCAGCAGGTGGGTGAGCAGGCTCCAGTGCAGGCCGGTCTGGCCGCTGGCGATCATGTCGATCAGGGTGACGGTGAGAAACACTGCCATCGGGTCGTTGCTGCCCGATTCGATCTCCAGGGTGGCGGTAACCCGCTCATTCAGGCCTTTGCCGCCCAGCAGCGAGAACACTGCCGCAGCGTCGGTGGAGCCGACAATGGCGCCGATCAGCAAGCCCTGGATCAGGCTCAGGTTGAACAGCCAGGCGGCGACCAGGCCGGTGAGGGCGGTGGTGATCATCACCCCGACCGTGGCCAGCGACAGCGCCGGCCACAGGGCTACGCGGAAGCTTGCCACCCGCGTGCGCAGGCCGCCGTCGAGCAGGATCACGGCCAGTGCCAGGTTGCCCACCAGGTAAGCGGTCGGGTAGTTGTTGAAGATGATGCCGCCACCATCCACACCGGCAATCATGCCGACGGCGAGGATGATGACCAGAATTGGGATGCCCAGGCGTGACGACAGCGAGCTGACCAGGATACTTGCACCCACCAGCAATGCGCCGATCAGGAACAGGCTGTTGATGGTGCTGGCATCCAAAGGCAGTTACTCCGGTATAGCGCGGGGAAGAGGACTTGGACTGGCAAGTCGCGTGCCAATCGATTCTAACCTGATGAATTGGCAGCATGTAAAGCGTTTCTGCAGATGTGCAAAAGGCACCGCGGTGGGTGCCTTTTGTTGTGTTGCCTGGGCGGGCCTCTTCGCGGGCTTGCCCGCTCCCACAGGGATCTTGCAAGGCCTGCTGGCGATGCAATACCTGTGGGAGCGGGCAAGCCCGCGAAGAGGCCAGTGCGGGCTTACGCCTGCTTCACTTCACGCATCGGCTTGCCTTTCACCGGTGCATCGCCTGCCACGTAGTACTTGGCAGTGCTGCGTGCCAGCGGCTTGCGGCCACGGATCTTGTCCGAGATTTTCTCGGCGATCATGATCGTGGTGGCGTTGAGGTTGCCGGTGATGATCAGCGGCATGATCGACGCGTCGACCACACGCAGGCCTTTCATGCCGTGCACACGGCCTTCGCCGTCAACCACCGCCATGTCGTCGGTGCCCATCTTGCACGAGCAGGACGGGTGGAAGGCGGTTTCGGCGTGCTCGCGAATGAACTTGTCCAGCTGCTCGTCGGTTTGCACGTCGGCGCCCGGGCTGATTTCGCGGCCACGGTACGGGTCCAGCGCCGGCTGGGCCATGATTTCGCGGGTCAGGCGGATGCCGTCACGGAATTCCTGCCAGTCCTGCTCGGTGGACATGTAGTTGAACAGGATGCTCGGGTGCTGGCGCGGGTTTTTCGACTTGGCCTGGATGCGACCACGGGCAGGCGAGCGCATGGAGCCCATGTGCGCCTGGAAGCCATGTTCTTTCACGCCATTGGAGCCATTGTAGTTAATGGCTACTGGCAGGAAGTGGTACTGAATGTTCGGCCACTTGAACTCAGGACGGGTACGGATGAAGCCGCCAGCTTCGAACTGGTTGCTGGCGCCGATGCCGGTACCGTTGAACATCCACTCGGCACCGATGGCCGGCTGGTTCCACCACAGCAGCGATGGGTACAGCGACACCGGCTGGGTGCAGGCGTACTGCAGGTACAGTTCCAGGTGGTCCTGCAGGTTTTCGCCAACGCCCGGCAGGTCGTGCACGACCGGGATGTCGAGGCTTTCCAGCAGGGCGCGCGGGCCCACGCCGGAGCGTTGCAGCAGTTGCGGCGAAGCGATGGCGCCAGAGCTGACAATCACTTCCTTGCGGGCGCGGGCTTCCACACGCTCTTCGCTGTCGCCGACCAGGTAGGTCACGCCAATTGCGCGCTTGCCGTCGAACAGCACACGGTCGCTCAGGGCGTGGGTGACGATGGTCAGGTTCGGGCGCTTCTTGGCCTGGTCCAGGTAACCACGGGCGGTGCTGGAGCGGCGGCCGTTCTTGGTCACCGAACGGTCCATCGGGCCAAAGCCCTCTTGCTGGTAGCCGTTCAGGTCTTCGGTGCGCGGGTAACCGGCTTGTACGCCGGCCTCGACCATGGCGTGGAACAGCGGGTTGTTGCCGGCCTTGGGCGTGGCAACGCTGACCGGGCCTTCACCGCCGTGGTAGTCGTTAGGGCCGATGTCGCGGGTTTCGGCTTTGCGGAAGTACGGCAGGCAGTCCAGGTAGGTCCAGTCTTGCAGGCCCGGCAGTTCTGCCCAGCCGTCGAAGTCCATGGCGTTGCCGCGGATGTAGCACATGCCGTTGATCAGCGACGAGCCACCCAGGCCCTTGCCGCGGCCACACTCCATGCGGCGGCCGTCCATGAACGGCTCCGGGTCGGTCTCGTAGGCCCAGTTGTAGCGGCGGCCTTGCAGCGGGAAGGCCAGGGCGGCTGGCATCTGGGTGCGGAAGTCGAAGCGGTAGTCGGGGCCACCGGCTTCCAGCAGCAGCACGGTAACGCCGGCGTCTTCGGTCAGGCGGGTAGCCAGGGTGTTACCGGCGGAGCCGGCACCGACGATGATGTAATCGAATTCTTGGGACATGAAAGTACCCTCGTGTTGGCGGTGATCAGGGAGCGGGAACGCCCGTGCGCGGCGGCACGGGCGTGGCTGGACAGGGCCTTAGAAGACCGAGTTGTAGCCGCCCAGCTCGACCTGGACCGACTTGATGCGAGTGTATTGAGCCAGCGAGCTGACGCCGTTTTCACGGCCGACGCCCGACTGCTTGTAGCCACCAACCGGCATTTCGGCTGGCGATTCGCCCCAGGCGTTGATCCAGCAGATACCGGCTTCCAGCTTGTGGATGATGCGGTGGGCGCGGGTGATGTCGTTGGTGCAGACACCGGCGGCCAGGCCGTACTCGGTGTCGTTGGCACGACGGATCACTTCTTCTTCGGTTTCGTAGGTGAGAATGCTCATCACCGGGCCGAAGATCTCTTCCTTGACGATGGTCATGTCGTCGGTGCAGTCGGTGAACACGGTCGGGGCCACGAAGGCGCCCTTGGCGAATTCACCGGCAGTCAGACGCTCGCCGCCGCACAGCACGCGGGCACCTTCTTCTTTACCTTTGGCGATGTAGCCCAGCACGTTTTCCATGTGCGGGAAGCTGACCAGCGGGCCGAAGTTGGTGTTTTCGTCTTCCGGGTTGCCAACGCGAATGCGGGCAACGCGCTCGGCGATCTTGGCTTCGAAAGCAGCTTTCATCTCGGCAGGGATGAACACGCGGGTGCCGTTGGTGCACACCTGGCCCGAGCTGTAGAAGTTGGCCATCATGGCGATGTCGGCGGCCTTGTCCAGGTCGGCGTCGGCGCAGATGATCAGTGGCGACTTGCCGCCCAGTTCCATGGTCACTTCCTTCAGCGACGAGCTGGAGGCGCTGGCCATGACCTTCTTGCCGGTGGTGGTGCCGCCGGTGAAGGACACTTTTTCAATGCGTGGGTGCTCGGTCAGCCAGGTGCCGACTTCGCGGCCGCTGCCGGTCAGTACGTTGAACACACCATTCGGCAGGCCGGCTTCGGTGTAGATCTCGGCCAGTTTCAGGGTGGTCAGCGAGGTGACTTCCGAAGGCTTGAAGATCATGGCGTTGCCGGCGGCCAGGGCCGGGGCAGACTTCCACAGGGCGATCTGGATCGGGTAGTTCCAGGCACCGATACCCACGGTGACGCCCAGCGGCTCGCGGCGGGTGTAGACGAAGGACGATTCACGCAGCGGGATCTGCTCGCCTTCGATGGCCGGTACCAGGCCTGCGTAGTATTCCAGCACGTCGGCGCCGGTGACGATGTCGACGTAGCGGGTTTCGGAGTACGACTTGCCGGTGTCCAGGGTTTCCAGCATGGCCAGCTCGTCGTTGCGCTCACGCAGGATGTCGACGGCGCGGCGCAGGATGCGCGAGCGCTGCATGGCCGTCATTGCTGCCCAGACTTTCTGGCCGCGCTCGGCGCTTTCCACAGCCTTCTCGACGTCGGCCTCGGTAGCACGCTGAACGTGGGCGAGGACTTCGCCGGTGGCCGGGTTGATGGCTTCGAAGGTGGCATCGCTGCCAGCGTCGACGTAAGCGCCATCAATGTAGAGTTTTTGCGTTCCGAAACGGGCCATAGTGTCCTCGCAAGTGCAGTGTGTGGTTTGGCTTGCGCGTCACGCTCCTGCCGGGTTGGCAAGGGCCGTGCGCGCTTGGTCAGCAGCCTGGTCGTTGGTGCTCAGGGTGTGCTGTTTAGCCAGTTGTAGATCCATGTATTCGTAAGCAATCCGTATCGCCTGGTCGGTGTCGAATGCATCACCCGACAGGGCACCACGCAGCCACAAACCGTCGATCAGGGCCGCCAGGCCGCGGGCTGCCTTGCGCGCATGGTAGAGCGGCAGGGCGCGGCGGAACTGGCAGCACAGGTTGGAATACAAGCGGTGGTCGTTGATCCGCTGCAACCTGTGCAAATCGGGCTGGTGCATGCTGGAAGCCCAGAAGGCCAACCAGGTTTTCATTGCCGGGCCGTTCACCTGGCTGGCATCGAAGTTGCCCTCGATGATCACTTTCAGGTGGGCGCGCGGGCTGTCGTCCGTCAGGGCCTGGCGACGTGCTCGAACGCCTTCGTTGAGCATGTTCATGATGTAACCCATCGTCGCTGCGATCAGGCCGTTCTTGTCCCGAAAGTAGTGACTGATGATGCCGTTCGACACACCGGCCAAACGGGCAATCAGCGCAATGCTGGCGTCCCCCAGACCGACCTGATCGACCGCCTGCAACGTGGCTTCGATCAACTGCTGGCGGCGGATGGGTTGCATACCGACCTTGGGCATCTTGCTATCTCCTCAGGCCTGCGAGCAGACGACGGGCGGCTGACTCGGCGAAGGCCAGTCTATTTTGTTTTGATTGAACGTTCAATCAATAAAGAATAAGCTCTGCGACAATTTGTGCCATTGACAGTTTTTCAGGCGGTCGAGAAGGCACGGATTGACACCCCAGGAAATCGCGTAACCCCCGGAATACAAGGCGTTGACGGGCATGAGCGATGCGAAATGCAGATTCTGCCGTACGGTCACTGGCCTGCGACAGGCCCTTGGAGCGGGCGGGGTGATCTGTGACGAATGCGCGCACCTCAGCCGAGGCGTGGCATTTTCAGCAGGCCACCTGTCTGTTTTTTTGCAACGTATCGATTCGGGATCACGGTTTCCAGGGTGCTTTTATAACACCTGACGCAGTGGGGATATTCCACCAATTGCTCGGGAAAGACTGATTAGCCTCCACAGCCGTACTGCCCGGAGCATTCGTGCAATGAGTTCTGCCTCACTTACCAAGCCCCCCGCCGAGAGGGTACGGGTCAACCGCGTGGTGTTCTTCACCTCCGCGCTGATGATCCTTGTTCTGACTGCCTTGCTGATCGCTGTACCCGAAACCGCCGGCCAGGTGCTGGGCGTGGCCCAGAAATGGCTGACGCGCACCTTTGGCTGGTATTACATGCTGGTCATCTGCGGCTACCTGGTGTTTGTCGTCTACCTGGCCTTCTCCGACTACGGCAGCCTCAAGCTGGGCGGCAAGGACGACCAGCCGGACTTCAGCTACGGCGCCTGGGCCGGCATGCTGTTTTCCTCCGGTATCGGTATCTCGCTGCTGTACTTCGGTGCGTCCGAGCCACTGGATCACTACTTCAACCCACCGGAAGGCACCCCGGCCAGCCTCGAAGCTGCGCGCCAGGGCCTGCAACTGACCTTCCTGCACTGGGGCCTGCATGGCTGGGCGATCTACGCCTTGGTCGGCCTGGCCGTGGGTTACTTCGCCTACCGTCACAACCAGCCATTGGCGCTGCGTTCGGCGCTGTACCCGCTGGTCGGTGAGCGTTGGGTCAAAGGTGCTGCCGGCAATGCCGTGGACATTTTCGGCATGTTCGTCACCCTGCTGGGCCTGGTGACCAACCTGGGTATCGGTTCGATGCAGGTGTCGTCCGGCCTGGAGTACCTGTTCGGCATGGACCACAGCAAGACCAACCTGCTGGTGGTGATCCTGGTCATGGCCGGTGTGGCCACCGTGGCGGCGGTCTCGGGTGTGGAAAACGGCATTCGCCGCTTGTCCAACCTGAACATCATGCTGTTCAGCGGCCTGTTGATCTTCGTGCTGCTGGGCGGCGAAACCCTGCACCTGCTCAATGGCTTCGTGCAGAACGTCGGTGACTACCTGAACGGCATCGTGCTGAAAACCTTCGACCTGTATGTGTATGAAGGCGAGGCGGGCAAGTCCGAGCGCTGGCTGGGCCTGTGGACCGTGTTCTACTGGGCCTGGTGGATTTCCTGGGGCCCGTTTGTCGGCATGTTCATTGCCCGTATCTCCAAGGGCCGCACCGTGCGCCAACTGGTCATGGGCGTGCTGCTGATCCCGCTGGGCTTCACCCTGGCCTGGCTGTCGATCTTCGGCAACACCGCGCTGGACCTGGTGATCAACCAGGGCGCAGTGGAACTGGGCAAGACCGCACTTGAGCAACCCTCGATGTCGATCTACCAGCTGCTGGAATACTTCCCGGCCGCCAAGATCGTGATCGGTGTGGCAGTGTTCGTGGGCTTTGTGCTGTTCCTCACCCCGGCCGACTCCGGCGCGGTGATGATGGCCAACCTGTCGTGCAAAGGCGGCAAGGTCGACGAAGACGCCCCGCACTGGATGGTGGTGTTCTGGTCGGTGGTCATTACCCTGGTCACCATTGGCCTGCTGTTTGCCGGCAACTTCGAAGCCATGCAGACCATGGTGGTGCTGGCAGGCCTGCCGTTCTCGGTGGTGCTGGTGCTGTTCATGTTCGGCCTGTACAAGGCCATGAAGCAGGACGTGGCAGTGGAGCAGGAGCGTGCCGAACTGGCTGCCCGTGGCCGTCGCGGCTTCAGCGAGCGCCTGACCCAGCTGGAGCTGCAGCCGACCCAGGCCGTGGTGCAGCGTTTCATGGACAAACAGGTCAGCCCGGCGCTCAAAGACGCCGCCGCGCAGCTGCAGACTTTGGGCTTCGAGGTGGAAACCCGGGTTGGCCAGTCGCGCAACATGATGGGCCTGCGGGTGATGATGGACGAGGGTAACCCGTTCGTTTACGAAGTGAGCCTGGACGGCTACATGGCCGCGCCAAGCGAAGCACCCGTGGAAGGCGAGCCGGAAGTGCGCCAGCGCTTCTACCGTGCCGAGGTGTACCTGCACGACGGCAGCCAGGAGTATGACCTGATGGGCTTTGCGCCTGAGCAGATCGTACGGGATGTGCTGGACCAGTTCGAAAGCCACCGCCAGCTGTTGGGGCGTGTGTACAGCTGATGCTGATACGCTGAACAGAAGGCCTTGCTCGACAGAGCAAGGCCTTTTTTTTGCGCGAGCAATATTTAGCGTAGGCCTCGGCAAGGCGTGTAGCAGCCTCTCGGATTTACCGAGGAGGTATGCGCAACATGAACAGCCCCGAGACCCGCACGTTTGCCTTCGCGCAAGCAGTTGCCAAACAGTTTGCTGGCCGGCCCACCTTGCGGCAGGTCGCCAGTGAGCAGCTGTTGGCAGTGTTGCTGGCCGAGCTGCCATGGCTGGCTGATGTAACGCCAGCCCTGTCAACGGCTGAGCCCCTGATGCTGGATAGCCCGGACCCCGACACGCCTTACTGGACCACTCAACCGTTGCTCGACCGAGTGTTGCAAGCGCTGTTGGACCCACAGCTGCTTGATATCGAGCCATTGGAGGACGGGCGGCATTTCAATGTCGGGCTCACGGCGCCCTACCGTTTTGCGGGCTCCCACAGTGAGCTCGATACCCGGCGGCTGACGGGTTTGTCGCGCTCGCTGAATGAACTGGTTGCGCGCTTGCCGCAAAGCTTCTGTGAGGCCCAGCTTGAGTACTGGAAGGCCCAGGGTAGCGCTGGGGTCAGCCGGGATAGCTGGTTGCAGCTTGTGTTGCAAACCGCCCTGTTGCGCGGCCTGCCCATGCAAGGCCTGGATGCACAGGAGCAGGCCTGTATCCGAGGGGTGATCCGCGGCCAGGCTGACCAGCCGTCGGTTTGTTTCGTGGAGGCCCAACTGACGAGTGCGTCACAGCAATACGATGAAATGCTGTGCCACCTGTTGGTGCTGGGCGAGTGGGACGAACGGCAGGTTGCGTTGTGGTGTGAGCCGTCTGGCACCGTGCGCAGTTTCGAATCCCTGGGTGATTTCGGCTACGCCCTTCGTGATGAGCTGGCGCAGCGCTACGCATTCGAGCAGATGAGCTGGCGGCGTTACCCTGTGCAAGGTAATGCGTTCGCCCAGCAAGTTTCGTTGCTGCTCGAAACCGTGTTCCGCAGGGTTGATCGGGCATCTTTCAGTGCCATCAGTGATGTTGGGGCGCTTGAGCAGCGGTTTGCCGAGTTGAGTGACCCATCGTCATGGTTCGTCGATTACGAGAATCAAACCCCGGCGGTTCAACCGCCACTGGGCTTGCGTGCCAGCAGCGCTCAAGACAGCTTTGCGTGGAGTGCCGCGCTTTTGCAAATCGCCGCCTACCAACTCGATGCAGACGGCATTGCCGCATTGGAGGGTGTTCAGTCTCTGCAAGCCTATACCCGCCAGCAGTTGGCGGAGCAAATTCGCCTGGACCACGCTGACGAAGGCTCAGCAGACAACGTTCTTCTGGATTTGTACCTGGCGCGTGGGATGCCGGGTGGTGGGGCAACAGGCGCCGGGGGAGGGGAGCCGCTGGCATTCGTCGGCAGCAAGACCCTCACAGAATTTGCCATCGGCAATCTTTCTTCCCTTAAGGGGGCGGTCATTCGCAACATTCGCCACAGTGATGGCAGTGAACTGCCCGCTTGGCTGAACCCCGACTCGGTCAGGCGGTTGGTACTTCAGGTCGACATTGGTGGCGGTTATCCAGCCTATGTAGCCGAGCATCTGGACGACCCTGCGACGCGTGCCGACCGTGTCAGGCGATTTGGGCGGGAATGGCGCAGCGCACTGCTTTGCACTGCCGTCACCGCCAAACTTGAGCAGCGGATCTCGCAAGCCGGGTTGCAATGCATTGTCGACTTCTGTGCCGGGCATCTAGACCCGGTTACACCGCGAGTAATGCTTGTTCCCTTGGCATTCAAGCGCAGCCCGGCGTCCCGGAACAAAGACCAGGTACGGGGCATGTTCATGTTGTACTGCGCCGAACCTTCACTGGTACTGTTATATCGGCCCTTATTTGCGCAAGACACCCTGCGCGAATATGCAAGCCTGCCGGCCGTGCTCGACCAGGTTCGCGAATCGCAGTTGTTACAGGACAGTATCGTTGACTGGATGGATCCGGCTGTTCGAGCGATCTATCAGAACGGGGGTTTTCAGGAGCCTCACATCGCTGTTATCGGAATCGATTTCTACGCGCCGCCTGCTACCCCTGAACCCGCCAGCTTGTCCATTGAGTTCTGGCGCAATGATCTTGATGAAAGGCTCTATGCCGCAAACCGGGATTTGCTTGTCGAGCTCGCGAACGAGCAGTCCGTTTCCAATGCCGAAAGCCGCTGGCAGACGCTGAGCGAAGGCGCGTGGCTTCTGTTCGATGTGGTGACTCTGGTTATCCGTGGCCCAGCCGCCTCCATGGCCTGGCTGGTCCAGCTCCTAGGTGCTTTGGAGAACGACCTCGACGCGCTTGAGCAGGGTGACGAATTCGCCCGTTCGGCGGCCATTGCCGACCTGATGTTGAACCTGGGTATGAGCTTGTTGCATGCCCGTCAACCTGTGCAGGGGGTGGCTCCGGCTGCTGAGCTACCTGACGCTTCGGTGTTTGAACGCCCTGCTGCCCAGCGCGGCGCATTTGCCGAGAGCACGCTTGTTCCCGTGAACGTTGGCACTGGCCAGGCATTGGCGGCGCTGCCCGGCCGGTGGCTCGACTTCTCCTGGCGGGGCCAGAGTGGGCTCAACTGGTTGCCGCCTGCTCAGCGGCAAGCGCTCCATGCCATGCGTTCGAACGTGGCGCTCAACGGCCTCCAGCCGTTGACCACCCAAGAGGCGAGGGGGTTGTACCTTATCGATGGCCACTATTACGCAGCGTTGGGCGGGGACGCCTACCGTGTGGAGCAATCGCCAGCCGGTGTGCGTGTCGTCGATCCCCGAGGAACACCAGGGCCCTGGATCGTTTTCGATGGTGTCTGGCGAGTCGACGCCTCTCTCCGTCTGGAGGGCGGTATGAAGCAAAGCGGTACGCGGGCCAGGCTTGCGAACCGCTTCCACGAGATGAAAGAGAAGGTCGGCCAGTTGGACCTGCAAGTGAATGAAGCGAGGGATCGGTTCGGCACACTGGCAAAAAAATCGCTTGAATCGCTAGACAGGCTGCAAAGCCTCAAGGCACTCAGGGCAAAGGCAGCTGCAGCGCTGCTCTCGCCGCCAGAAGGGGCTGATGTTACGCAAATGCAAGGTTTGCTACAGCGGTACGATGACCGTATAGCTGAGTGGGAAGTGGAGGATTTCAACCGCAGGGAGGAATCGGTACAGCAATTGGAGGCCGCCGTGCGCGCAGAACAAACGATTCTGCCGCTGTTAACCACCATGAAGGAGCCTAAATTTGCAGCCGAGCGTTTGACCGCAGGTTGGGATGCCTCAATCGAGCAGCATGAGAAGAACGTTCGGACGGGGCTCATCCGCAATAACAATTTTATTGTGAAAGAACTGTGGGACCTTGCGGATTATGAGGCACTTGCCGAGATGCGAAAGCGCCTGAACGGGCGGCCTATCGTTGAAGTATCCGAGCTGTACAAAAAGTTACGCCTCAAGCTTGAAACCGTTGCAGGCCTGCAGGACCGCATACTTCTGGCTCAAGAGCATCTCGATGAATTATTGGCTGTGACAGCGGACGATTTCGAGATATCCAGCGCGCCGGAGGAACCGGCGCATACCGTTGGCCAGTTGATTGCTTCGCGTCACTTCACCACTGTCCAATTGCGTTTCCACCAGGTGCTGAACCTGAGTGACCTTGCTTTGCACCTGGACAGCGAAACCGGGATCGAAACGCTTGTCGGCTACAGGGAAGAATTGGCCGGCCTGAACCTGCGTAGCGCCGCAGATGCCCACGGTGAACTGGACGTTGTCACCCTGTCGGCGCAGGACAGGGTTGTCATCCTGCAGGAAGCCTGGGATGAATACACTGCCGCGCTGCTCAACAGCGCGCGTATCCGCAAAACAGGCGGGAAGTTGATCGAGCCGGGGATGATCGATCGATACCAGGAACATGTCGGCAAGCTCAAGCTGGACGCCGGACGCCGCCTGGTCGAAGCGGTTCGTGAGCAGGAAACCGGCACTGTACCCGACAGGCGTTCGCCCTATTCGGTCGCCAGCACGCAGCAGCGGCTGGTCCGCAATGCTCAAGGGCAGTTGCTGATCGGGACGGAGACCGAGGTGGAGGGGCAGAGCATCGTCGAGGTGCGCGAGTCCTTTTCCGATGATGTGTTGGCCACATTCGAGCAGGTTCAGGGCCAATGGTGTGAGCGAGAGGCTAAAAGGCCTTCATTGGTTGATCAGGCGCCACCGGACGATCTACCCATGTGGGTGCAGTCGCTGCTTGAAGAAAATACGGCTGTGCGGGAAAAGGCCAGGTCGTACGTCGAAAACGACATCAAAGGCTCCTTGCTCGCCCAGCTGTTTGATCAGCAGCTGAACAAACTGGACCAGGCCGCGAGCGTCGTGCGCGATGCGGGGGGCAACGAGAGCCTTCTCAGGACGCTGGAGCGGGATGCAGATGCACTGCGGGCCGAGAAAAAACTGCAACTGACCACCCTGTACACCGATACCAGCTATCCCTCCGCTGACGCCCTGCAGTTCCTGCATGCAGAGGGCGTGATCACGGTTGAATACAACGAAAGGCGCACCATGCAGGACGGTAGTGCATTTGATGAATACAAGGTGCTGCGCCTACCGAGCAGGCGAAACCTGTGGGCCGCGCACTTTCATTTCAGTTCACCTGATGACTACGCACAGGACTTCACCACCGGGCATCTGAAAACCTGGAGCCAGCGCCGAATGAGCCGTCGCCTGGCCGCCGCCGCGGGCCAGCGCCTTCATTATGGCAAGCTGACGCTGGAGCAAGCCCGGGGGATCATTCCCTTCTGATTGCTAGCGCTGGCTGCGGTTGGTGTACCGGCCATGCCTGCCGTGCGCCGGCATGGCCTGGTTACCCCGTTCGGCGATCATCTGCTGCAGGCTGACCAGGGTGATGCCTTGTTGCGCCAGGCGTGGCAGCTCGCGCGCCAGTATGTCGAGTGTTTGCGGGTAAGGGTGGCCGATCAACACGGCGGAGCCTTGTTGGCGGGCAAGGGCGATACCTTGCTGAAGTTGCCGGCTGATCGCTTCGTTGGTGCGTTCGTCGTCGAGGAACACATCACGGGAAACGTGTGCCAGCCCCTGTGCCTGCGCTTCGGCCGCCGCTACCGTCGCCGCACTGGTGCGGCTGTCGACGAAGAACAGGTGGCGCCGCTGCAGCTCGGTCATCAGCCAGGTCATCGGTTCGCGTTGGGCCGTCATCCGGCTGCCCATGTGGTTATTGATGCCTGCCGCGTACGGGACTTTGGCCAAGGCCGCATCCAGGCGCCGGGCCAGTTCCTCGATGGCGATGCCCGGGTGCCAGGCATAGGGCCCGGTAGCCGGGTCCATCGGCATGTGCAGGATCACCGTTTTACCAGCCTTGTGCGCCTGGCGGGCGAAGTCGGTGGCGTGCGGGGTGTCGGGCATGATTGCCATGGTCACCGGGCCCGGCAGGGCCAATGTGCGGCTGTCACGCTCGGGGCTCTGGCCCAGGTCGTCGATGATGATGCTCATGTAGGCCTTGTTGGCCGGTGCCGCTTGCGCGACCCCGGCTAGCAGGCCGAACAGCAGGCACAGCAGATAGCGCATGGGCTGAATCATTTACCCGAGGTGATGTTCAGGCCCTTGAGCAGGCTCAAGGCCTGGCTCAGCTGGAAGTCGTCATCCTGCGGGCGCTCCTTGCGCTTGCTGCTGCCGGTCGGGCGGTCGGCGCCGCCATTACCGTTGCCCAGGTGCCCCTGCAGGTCAGCTTCCTTGAAATTGTCGGTGTCGACTTCAGCGGTGAGCTTGGCCGGGCGCACTTCGATGTCGGGGACAATGCCTTGCGCCTGGATCGAGCGGCCGTTGGGGGTGAAGTACAGCGCAGTGGTCAGCTTCAGGGCGCGGTCGTTGGCCAGTGGCAGCACGGTTTGCACCGAACCTTTGCCGAAGCTGTCGGTGCCCATCAGCACGGCGCGTTTCTGGTCCTGCAGGGCGCCGGCGACAATTTCCGAGGCCGAGGCGCTGCCGCCGTTGATCAGCACCACCAGTGGCACGCCTTCGCTGGCGTCGGCCGGGTCGGCCGAGAAGCGCAGCTCGGAGTTGGCGATGCGGCCCTTGGTGTAGACGATCAGGCCCTTGGTCAGGAAGTGGTCGGCCACTTCCACGGCGGATTGCAGCACGCCGCCCGGGTTGTTGCGCAGGTCCAGCACCACGCCGCGCAGCTTCTTGCCGTTGTCCTTGCGCAGCTTGGCCAGGGCCTTGCCCACCTCGTCGCCGGTCTTGACCTGGAACTGGGTGATGCGGATATAGCCATAGTCGTTCTCCAGCAGCTGGCTCTTCACGCTCTTGACCTGGATGACCGCGCGGGCCAGGGTCACGTCAAACGGGTTGCCGCCGTCGCGCACCAGGGTCAGGGTGATTTTCTCGCCAACCTTGCCGCGCATCTTGTCGACTGCTTCGGTCATGGTCTGGCCGCGGGTGGGGGCGCCGTTGATCTTGACGATCAGGTCGCCAGCCTGCACGCCGGCACGCGAGGCCGGGGTGTCGTCGATGGGCGAGACCACCTTGATGAAGCCGTCTTCCTGGCCCACTTCGATGCCCAGCCCGCCGAACTCGCCGCTGGTGCTTTCCTGCAGCTCCTGGAAGTCTTCGGGGCCGAGGTAGGCCGAGTGCGGGTCAAGGTTGCTGAGCATGCCCTTGATGGCGTTTTCCAGCAGGGTCTTGTCGTCCACCGGCTCCACATAAGCCGCCTTGATGCGGTCCATGACCTCGGCAAAGGTGCGCAGCTCTTCCAGCGGCAGTGGCGCCTTGGCGGTCACCTCGGTGGCGGGCACTGCGGCGGCCTTGGCCGGCTCGGCGGCGCTGGCCAGGGGGGCGCCGACCGCCAGGGCGATGGACAGGGCCAGCTGGGTGAGACGAGGCGAGTGCAGCATGTCGAACGAACTCCTGATCCTGTAAGCGCTCCCTGGGGAGCATCGGCGCAGCATTCAGGCTACGCCGTAGAAATTTGACTAGCCCCGGCACCACTGCGCAGGGTCGGTCGGCCGGCCCTGCTGGCGGATGGCGAAGTACAAGCCTGCCGCGTCCTGGCCACCGCTGTCGCCCACGGTGGAAATGGCTTCACCGGCCTTGACGATATCACCGGCGCTCTTGAGCAGGCTCTGGTTGTGGCCGTAAAGGCTCAGGTAACCATTGCCATGGTCGAGAATGACCAGAAGCCCGGCACCGCGCAACCAGTCGGCAAACACCACACGCCCACCGTGTACGGCGCGTACCTGGGTGCCTGGGTTGGCGCTGATCATCACGCCGTCCCACTTGGCACGGGCATCGCTGCCGCGCGCATCGCCGAAGCGTGCCAGCAAGCGACCATTCACGGGCCACGGAAGTTTTCCCCGTGCGGAAGAAAATGCGCCGCCGTAGCTCGCGCCGTCGGTGGAAACCATCGGGCCGAGGGTGGTGCGGGCCTTCTTCGGTGGCTCCACCGGCTCCTTGGCCTCTTCGCGGGCAGCGGCGGCGGCCAGGGCCTCCTGCTGGCGGCGTTTTTCCGCTTCCTGCTGGGCCAGCAAGGCTTTCTTGCGCGCTTCTTCGGCTTCGCGGGCTTGCCGGGCCAGGGTTTCCTCGATGGTCTTGAGCACTTTGGACAGGTCGGCCTGGTCCTGCTCGCGGGCCTGCAACTTCTGGTCGCGGTCCTTCATGTCGCCATTGAGCTTGGCCAGTACCTGCTGGCGCTTGCCACGCTCGGCCTCAAGGGCCTGGCGGCGGCTGTCGAGGTCGGCCCGCTGGGCCAGCAGCTGTTGCTGCTGGGTGGCCATTTCCTGCTCGACATTGGCCAGTTGGCGCAGGGTTTCGTTGAAGGTGCGCAGTTGTTCCAGGCGCGCCTTGCTGATGTAGTCGTAGTAGGTGAGGGTGCGGGCGAACTTCTCGGGGTTCTGCTGGTTGAGCAGCAGCTTGAGGTATTCCTCGCGGCCATTGTTCTGGTAGGCCGAACGGGCCTGGATGGCGATCAGTCGCTGTTGTTCAACGCGGGCGCTCTGGAGTTTTTTTTTCTCGGTATCAAGGCGCTCCAGATCGCCCTCGGTCTTTTTTAGTTCTTGCTGCAGCGCCTCCACCTGCTTTTCGAGGTTGCCGATGTCGGTCTCGGTGGTTTTGAGGTCCTTTTGCACACCGGCCTTTTCTTCCTGGAGCTTGCCCAGCGTTTTCTTGAGCTCGGCAATGTCCTGGCGGGTGGCGTCCAGTTGCTGCTGGGTCTGTGCACGCTCATCGGCGAAGGCCGGGCTGAGCAGGCAAGACAGGGCGAGTAGGATCAGGGCGCGAAGCATGGGGTTTGGCGTACCAAGGATGGAGACTGGCCTAGTATGCCCGCCCGGGCGGGCAAAAAAAACGCCTCGCTGCGGGTGCAGAGGGGCGTTTGTCTGGAATTCATGTGTTATTGGGGCTGCTTTGCAGCCCTTCGCGGGCACGCCCGCTCCCACAAAAGTAGCGTGTGTCGCCGACCCTGTGGGAGCGGGCATGCCCGCGAAGGGGCGCAAAGCGGCCCCAATTCACAGATTCAGGCGTCTACCAGAATCGAGGTTCCGGTCATTTCCGCAGGCTTTTCCAGCCCCAGCAGCTTCAACATGGTCGGTGCAACATCGGCCAGCACGCCGCCGTCACGCACTTTCACATTACGCTTGCCCACATAGATGAACGGCACCGGCTCGGTGGTATGCGCGGTGTGCGCCTGGCCGGTGCATTCGTCTTCCATCTGCTCGACGTTGCCGTGGTCGGCGGTGATCAGCGCTTCGCCGTCCACTTTGGCCAGTGCTTCGACGATGCGGCCGACGCAGGTATCCAGCGCTTCAACCGCCTTCACCGCAGCCTCGAACACGCCTGTATGGCCGACCATGTCGCCGTTGGCGTAGTTGACCACGATCACGTCGAAGCGCTGCTGCTCGATGGCCTCGACAATGCGATCGGTCACTTCCGGCGCGTTCATTTCCGGCTGCAGGTCGTAGGTGGCAACCTTGGGCGACGGGATGAGGATGCGCTCTTCGCCTTCGAACGGTTCTTCGCGGCCGCCGGAGAAGAAGAAAGTAACGTGGGCGTACTTCTCGGTCTCGGCAATACGCAGCTGGGTTTTGCCGTTCTTTGCCAGGTACTCGCCCAGCACGTTGTTCAGGCTGGCCGGTGCAAAGGCTGCCGGCGCCGGAATCTTGGCCGAGTACTGGGTCAGGCCGATGTAGGCAGCCAGTTTTGGCAGGCGGGCGCGCGGGAATTCATTGAAGTCGGCTTCGACGAACACGCGCGACAGCTCGCGGGCACGGTCGGCGCGGAAGTTCATGAAGATCACGGCATCGCCGTCTTCGACCTTGACCGCTTCGCCAATGCGCGTGGCCTTGACGAATTCGTCGCTCTCGTCGCGGGCGTAGGCCGCTTCCAGGCCGGCCAGGGCGGTGTCGGCGGTGTATTCGGCGGTGCTGTCGACGATCAGGTTGTAGGCGGCGCTGACGCGGTCCCAGCGGTTATCCCGGTCCATGGCGAAGTAGCGGCCGATCAGGCTGGCGATGCGGCCCTTGCCCAGCCTGGCGAAAGTGGCGTCGAGCAGTTCGATGGACGACTGCGCGCTGCGGGGCGGGGTGTCGCGGCCATCGAGGAAGGCGTGCAGGTAGATCTTTTCTGCACCACGCTGGGCAGCCAGTTCGGCCATGGCCACCAGGTGGTCCTGGTGGCTGTGTACGCCGCCATCCGACAACAGGCCGAGGATGTGCACGGCCTTGCCGGCACTGGCGGCCTTGTCCACGGCACCGGTGAGCACCGGGTTTTCGAAGAATTCGCCGTCACGGATGGCTTTGGTAACGCGGGTGAAGTCCTGGTAGACGACGCGGCCCGCGCCCAGGTTCATGTGACCGACTTCGGAGTTGCCCATCTGCCCGTCCGGCAGGCCGACATCCATGCCTGAGCCGGAAATGAGGCCATGCGGCTGGGTGGCGCGCAGGCGGTCATAGACCGGCGTGTTGGCGGCAAAGATGGCGTTGTGTTCGGGGACTTCGCTGTGGCCGAAGCCATCCAGGATGATCAGGACCAGGGGTTTGGGCGTACTCGTCATCAATCAAACTCACGGTTGTTCAAAGATGATAAAGACACGCATTTTAGGGCAAATGCGCCACCTGCGGCGAATATTCGTCCTGTTCCCGGACCAGCGCGCCTCATGCGGCAACATGAAGGTACCTTTACGGCCGGCCCGTCGGGCTTTGGTGGCACTGGGGGGCTGTGTATACTGGCCGGCATTTTCAATCGCCTGGAACACCGCTGATGGTTGCTCACCTGATTCAATTCGCGACAGATCACTACATCCTGGTTGCGATCTTCGTTGTTCTGCTGGTCCTGCTGCTGCTCAATGAAATCCGCCGTGGCGGCCAGAGCCTGACCAATGGCCAGCTGACCGCCCTGGTCAACGCCGACAAGGGCCTGGTCCTCGACATCCGTACTGCCAAGGAATACGCCGCCGGCCACATCGTCGGTGCGATCAACATACCGCAGGACAAGCTGGCCACCCGCATGAGCGAGCTGGACAAGCACAAAGAGAAGACCCTGATCGTCGTCGACGCAATGGGCCAGCAGTCCGGCACCCACTGCCGCGAGCTGCTCAAGGCTGGTTACACCGCTGCCAAACTGAGCGGTGGCGTTTCCAGCTGGAAAGCCGATAACCTGCCCCTGGTGAAGTGATATGAAGCCCGTCATCGTCTATTCCAGCGACTACTGCCCCTACTGCATGCGCGCCAAGTACCTGCTTGAGAGCAAGGGCGTGGCCTTCGAGGAAATCAAGGTCGACGGCAAGCCGCAGGTTCGTGCCGAGATGAGCCAGAAGGCCGGCCGTACATCGGTGCCGCAGATCTGGATCGGCAGCACCCATGTCGGTGGATGCGATGACCTCTATGCCCTGGAGCGCGCCGGCAAGCTCGACGCGCTGCTGGCGGCCTGATTTGCACTGCATTCAAAAACATTAGGATAAGGATCTGCCATGACTGACCAACAGACCAACGGCGCTGCTGCAGAAGACAACAGCCCACAGTTTTCCCTGCAGCGCATCTACGTGCGCGACCTGTCGTTCGAGGCCCCGAAAAGCCCGCAGATCTTCCGCCAGAGCTGGGAGCCGAGCGTCGCGCTGGACCTGAACACCAAGCAGAAAGCCCTGGAAGGCGACTTCCACGAAGTGGTACTGACCCTGTCGGTTACCGTCAAGAACGGTGACGAAGTGGCCTTCATCGCTGAAGTGCAGCAGGCGGGTATCTTCCTGATCGCCAACCTCGATGCCCCTTCGATGAGCCACACCCTGGGCGCGTTCTGCCCGAACATCCTGTTCCCGTATGCCCGTGAGACCCTGGACAGCCTGGTGACCCGCGGTTCGTTCCCGGCACTGATGCTGTCGCCGGTCAACTTCGACGCCCTGTACGCGCAAGAGATGCAGCGCATGCAGGAAGCGGGCGAAGCGCCGACCGTGCAGTAATCGCTGCCGGCTTCAGAAAAAGCGCCTCTCGGGGCGCTTTTTTGTTGCCTGTGCGGGCCTCTTCGCGGGCATGCCCACTCCCACAGGTACAGCGCTGTACTTAAGGTTGGTGCGATCCCTTTGGGAGCGGGCGAGCCCGCGAAAGGGCCCGCACAGGAGAAAGATCAGCTCCCGGCAAACCCATTCTGCCGCCAGGCCTCATACACCGTCACCGCCACGGTATTGGACAGGTTCAGGCTACGGCACCCCGGCCGCATCGGCAGGCGCAGGCGTTGCTCGGCCGGCAGGCTGTCCAGCACCTCGGCTGGCAACCCGCGGCTCTCAGGCCCGAACAAAAAGGCGTCGCCCGGCTGGTAGGCCACTTCATGGAAAGGGTGCGAGCCTTTGGTGGTGAAGGCGAACAGCCTTGGGCTACCCAGGCTTTCCAGGCATCCGGCCAGGCTCTCGTGGCGCTTGAGCGTGGCATACTCGTGGTAATCCAGCCCCGCGCGGCGCAAGCGCTTGTCATCCAGTTCGAAGCTGATGGGCTCGATCAGGTGCAGGTGGCAGCCGCTGTTGGCGCACAGGCGAATGATGTTGCCGGTATTCGGCGGAATTTCTGGTTGAAAAAGGATGACGTGAAACATGCACGGCTCCAAGCGTGAAGATGACGGGCATTCTACCCCTGAACCGGACGTGCGATCGAAGGCGTTCCCGCGGATGATGCTGTCGTTGGCGATCGTTGGCGTTATGGTCGGGTTGATGATTGGCCGCCTGACAACGCCCGAAGAGCGGGTGTTGCAGGAGGTCGAGGTGGTGCAGAACGGCCTGGACCTTTGGTTCAACGAAGAGCCGCAGCTGCACGGCGAGAACGTGGAAGGTACGGTTGGGTTGCTGTTCCAGGCCCAGGGCAAGGCCCAGCAAGGGCAATTGACCCTGGACGGCAAACCGGTGAGCTGGCGGGTGCAGAAGAGCAAGGAAGGCTTGTTGCTGACAGTGGTGGCCGCGCGTCCCCTGCACGGCGAGTGGGCCGGTGCAGAGGACGATGGGCGTTGGCGGGTGCAGGTGAAACTGCACGAATAAAAGAGGGGATATCCCGGCCTGCCTGTACCAGGGTCCCCAAAAGGGCTACGGCGTACTGCGTGTAAAGAGGGGATGGCCCGGCCTGCCTGTACCGAGGTCCCCGAAACGGGCGGTGCTGCAAATAAAAGAGGGGTTCACCCGGCCTGCCTGTACCAGGGCCCCCGAAACTGGATATGTATTAGCTATTGCAGGGGGCGTGCCAATTTTGCAAAACCCGCAAATGCTGGGCTTTGAGGGGGATTTGGCCGGGTTTTGAGGGGATTTGTGCCTTCGAGAGGTGCATTGGGCACAGGATCGGTGCATCGGGGCTGAAATGGCTGGGGCCGCTTTGCGGCCCATCGCAGGCAAGCCAGCTCCCACAGGTACCGCGCAGATATCAGGATTTGCGCGGTACCTGTGGGAGCTGGCTTGCCTGCGATGGGCTGCAAAGCAGCCCCAGGGGTCTGGCAGGCGAAACGCTTAATCAGTGCTCATCACCTTCCTCGTCATCCCCCCCAGCCACATTCATCCCCAGCTCCTTGATCTTGCGCGTCAGGGTATTGCGCCCCCAACCCAGCAACAGCGCTGCATCCCGGCGCCGCCCGGCGGTGTGCTTGAGCGCTGTCTCGATCATGATCCGTTCAAAGCTCGGCACTGCACTGTCCAGCAGGTTGGTCTGCCCACGCGCCAACGCCTGGTCGGCCCACTGGCGCAGGGCCTGTTCCCAGTTGGTGACCGGTGCGGCATCCTGTGGCAGGTTCAGCAGCTCGGGCGGCAGGTCGCCGATCAGCACTTCACGGCTGGAGGCCATCACCGTGATCCAGCGGCAGGTGTTCTCCATCTGCCGCACGTTGCCTGGCCACGGCAGGTTGCGGATGAACTCTTCGGTCTCCGGCTTGAGGATCTTCGGCTCTACCGCCAGTTCCTGGGCGGCACGGGCGAGGAAGTGGCGGGCGAGGGCAGGGATGTCCTCACGGCGGTCAGCCAGGCGCGGGATGTGGATGCGAATCACGTTCAGGCGGTGGAACAAGTCTTCACGGAACTTGCCGGCCTGCACCAGCGACTCCAGGTTCTGGTGGGTCGCGGCAATGATGCGCACGTCGACCTTGACCGGCACATGGCCGCCAACCCGATAGAACTCGCCATCAGCCAGCACCCGCAACAGTCGAGTCTGGGTGTCGGCAGGCATGTCGCCGATTTCGTCGAGGAACAAAGTGCCGCCATCGGCCTGTTCAAAGCGGCCCCGGCGCAGGTTGGCAGCACCGGTGAAGGCACCTTTCTCATGGCCGAACAGTTCGGACTCCATCAGGTCCTTGGGGATAGCTGCCATGTTCAAGGCAATGAACGGCGACGCCGCCCGCGGGCTATGGCGGTGCAGGGCGTGGGCCACCAGTTCTTTACCGGTACCGGACTCGCCGTTGATCAGCACGGTGATGTTGGAGTGACTGAGGCGGCCAATGGCGCGGAACACCTCCTGCATGGCCGGTGCTTCGCCGATGATTTCCGGGGTACGCGCCAGGTTCTGTGGCACATCCAGCCCTTGTTGTTCCTGCGCATGCTGGTTGGCACGTTTGACCAGCGAGACCGCCTCGTCCACATCGAACGGCTTGGGCAGGTACTCGAAGGCGCCGCCTTGGTAAGACGCCACGGCGCTGTCCAGGTCGGAATGGGCGGTCATGATGATGACCGGCAAGCGCGGGTGTTGCTCGCGGATCTGTGCCAGCAGGTCGAGGCCGCTGGCGCCCGGCATGCGAATGTCGGAAATGATCACGTCCGGTTGCTGGCGTGCCAGGCGGCCCATCACACCATCTGCGCTGTCGAAGCTCTGGGTGGTCATGCCTTCCTGTTGCAGGGCTTTTTCCAGGACCCAGCGGATGGAGCGATCATCGTCGACGATCCATACGGTTTCACTTCGGCTCATGAGGCGGTGGCTCCTTGTTCCAGGGGCAGGTAGATCGAGAAGGCGGTATGGCCTGCGTGGCTTTCACACTCGATCAGGCCCTGGTGCTGGCTGATGATGTTCTGGGTAATGGCCAGGCCCAGCCCGGTACCGTCCGGGCGGCCACTGACCATGGGATAGAAGAGGGTGTCTTGCAGTTCCGGCGGAATGCCCGGGCCGTTGTCGATGATCTCGACCCGCGCCACCAGGCGATGGCGCACGTGGCCGATGGTGAACTGGCGCAAGGCGCGGCTGCGCAGGGTGATGCGGCCCAGGCGCAGTTCGTTCTGCGAACTGATCGCCTGCATGGCATTGCGCACGATATTGAGTACGGCCTGGATCATCTGCTCGCGGTCGATCAGCACGTCCGGCAGGCTTGGGTCGTAATCGCGCACCAAAGTGATGCAGCCTTGGCTTTCAGCCTCGACCAGGCTGCAAACGCGCTCCAGTACTTCGTGGATATTGGTCATGGCCAGCGACGGCAGCTTGTTCGAACCGAGCATGCGGTCGACCAGGTTACGCAGGCGGTCGGCTTCTTCGATGATCACGTTGGTGTAATCGCGCAGGCCTTCCTCGGGCAGTTCGCGTGACAGCAACTGCGCTGCGCCGCGGATGCCGCCGAGGGGGTTCTTGATTTCGTGGGCCAGGCCACGCACCAGCATCTTGGTGGTTTCCTGCTTGCTCAGCTGGGCCTCTTCCTTGGTGATGCGCAGCAGCCGGTCACGTGGGTGCACCTCTAGCAACAGCAGGGTCTGGCCCTGGTTGAGGATAGGGGTTACCGCGTAATCGACGGTGATGGTCTGCCCGGTCAGCGAGGTGAGCTGCGCTTCGCGCTTGGTGAACGGGTGCGCCTGTTCGACCGCCTGGCGCAACGAACTGAGCGCCTCGGTCGACTCAGTGAACAGCTCGCTGATGAACTGCCCATGGCTGCGTTGGCCGCTGACGGCCAGCAGCATTTCCGCGGCCGGGTTCATGTACTCCAGGCGCAGCTCGGCATTGAGCAGCAACGTGGCGGTGGTCAGGTTGTCCAGAAGCAGACGGTGCTGCGCATCGCTGATGGTCATAAGGCGTCGTTGACCTCTTTTGGCGCTTGCCTGGCACTGCTTTGGCCAGGGCCAGGTGCG
Source organism: Pseudomonas sp. NPDC008258 (assembly GCF_042956345.1). Classification (NCBI taxonomy): domain Bacteria; kingdom Pseudomonadati; phylum Pseudomonadota; class Gammaproteobacteria; order Pseudomonadales; family Pseudomonadaceae; genus Pseudomonas; species Pseudomonas sp. NPDC008258. Next base: position 127,508 of record NZ_JBIBGE010000004.1, on the reverse strand, counting down.
GTGGCCCCGCTGGTGCGAAGCTCTCTACCCGCAAGAAATGCAAGAAACAAACCAAAGCTCCGAAAAGAAGCGGGATCTGCCGATAAAGGCCTGTATCTGCGCAAATTCGGATCAGAAACTCTGGATGAAACGTTTCATGTGAACCAGATTGGGGAGCAAATAGGGGCATGGTGCGTTTGGGTGCACCAAGATAGAGCATAGCGCGGTGAGGGTGGTTTTTGCCTGGCGCAGAAACGAAAACGGCCTCCCGAAGGAGGCCGTCTTGATCATGTGACCGGCGCCAGGCGCCGTTCAGATCAGCAGCTGTAGTACAGCTCGTATTCCAGCGGGTGCACGAAGGTGCGGACCTTGATTTCTTCTTCCGACTTCAGCTCGATGAAGGCATCGATGAAGTCGTCGGAGAACACGCCGCCCTTGGTCAGGAACGCACGGCCTTTGTCCAGCTCTTCCAGGGCTTCTTTCAGGCTGCCGCACACTTGCGGAATGTCCTTGGCCTCTTCTGGTGGCAGGTCGTACAGGTTCTTGTCGGCAGCATCGCCTGGGTGGATCTTGTTCTGGATGCCGTCCAGGCCAGCCATCAGCAGGGCCGCGAAGGCCAGGTACGGGTTGGCCGATGGGTCCGGGAAGCGTGCTTCGATACGGCGGGCTTTCGGGCTGCCGACGTAAGGAATACGGATCGAGGCGGAACGGTTGCGAGCCGAGTAGGCCAGCATTACCGGGGCTTCGAAGCCTGGTACCAGACGCTTGTACGAGTTGGTCGACGGGTTGGTGAAGCCGTTCAGGGCCTTACCGTGCTTGATGATACCGCCGATGAAGTACAGGGCGGTGTCGGACAGGCCGGCATAGCCTTCACCCGAGAAGGTGTTCTTGCCGTCTTTCCAGATCGACATGTGCACGTGCATGCCCGAGCCGTTGTCGCCGTACAGTGGCTTCGGCATGAAGGTGGCGGTACGGCCGTAAGCGTCGGCAACGTTGTGCACGACGTATTTCAGGGCCTGTACTTCGTCCGCTTTCTTCACCAGGGTGTTGAACTTGACGCCGATTTCGTTCTGGCCGGCAGTCGCCACTTCGTGGTGGTGAACTTCAACGGTCTGGCCCATTTCTTCCAGTGCGTTGCACATGGCAGTACGGATTTCGTGGTCGTGGTCGAACGGCGGAACCGGGAAGTAGCCGCCTTTCACGCCTGGACGGTGGCCTTTGTTGCCGCCTTCCACGTCAGCGCCAGTCATCCACGAGCCTTGCTCGGAGAAGATCTTGAACATCGAGCCGGAGATGTCCGACTGGAACTTCACTTCGTCGAAGATGAAGAATTCTGGCTCTGGGCCGGCGAATACGGTGTCACCGATGCCGGTGCTCTTCAGGTACTCTTCGGCGCGCTTGGCGATTGCGCGTGGGTCACGATCGTAGCCCTGCATGCTCGACGGGTCGACGATGTCGCAGGTGATGATCAGGGTAGGTTCTTCGGTGAACGGGTCCAGCACGGCGGTATCGTCAACCGGCATCAGGATCATGTCGGAAGCTTCGATGCCTTTCCAGCCAGCGATGGAGGAACCGTCGAACATCTTGCCGACTTCGAAGAAGTCCTCGTCCAGCGCATCACGCGACGGCATGGTCACGTGGTGCTGAATGCCTTTGGTGTCCGTGAAACGCAGATCAATCCACTTGACGTCATGATCTTTGATGAGTTGAACCGACTTCGACATGTTGTCCTCCGGATGGTCTAGAGCGCGGTGGGCCGCTGCCCTGGAAAAAGGGTGTTGCCGGGCGCGGATAGTCGGCCAAGCTTACCTGCCTCACAAGGGAGCAAATTGCATGCCAGTGCCCGAAAATGGCGAGCGAGGGATAAAAGGGGGCGTTTGCGGGCATTTCGCGGCGGGTCGGGGCGCAAAAGTGCACTCTTTGGATGCGTATTTTGATTGATGTGCACTGATGTGGTGCGCGGCTTGAGTGGCGTGCTTGCTTTGAGGGCCTCTTCGCGGGCGCGCCCGCTCCCACAGGTAGGGCGCAAGTCTTGAGGCCTGTGGATGACCTGTGGGAGCTGGCTTGCCGGCGATGAGGCCGGTGCATCCAATATAAATCCGACCTTCTGTACAAAAGTTGGTCAAATCCTGAGCAGTTTCCGCTATAATTCGCGCCCCACATTTTCGGCAGGCCCTGCGCGCGCTGTTAACCAATGAAACTTATCGTCAAAGTCTTCCCAGAAATCACCATCAAGAGCCGGCCGGTGCGCAAGCGTTTCATCCGCCAGCTCGCCAAGAACATCCGCAACGTGCTCAAGGATCTTGATCCTGAGCTCGCGGTCGATGGTGTCTGGGACAATCTCGAAGTGGTCACCCGCGTCGAAGACGAAAAAGTCCAGCGCGAGATGATCGAGCGCCTCACCTGCACACCGGGTATCACCCATTTCCTGCAGGTAGAGGAGTACCCGCTGGGTGACTTCGACGACATCGTCGCCAAGTGCAAGCACCACTTCGGCCACCTGTTGGGCGGCAAGCGCTTCTCGGTGCGCTGCAAGCGCGGCGGCCACCACGACTTCACCTCGATGGACGTCGACCGCTACGTCGGCAGCCAGCTGCGCCAGCAGTGCGGCGCCGCCGGCATCGACCTGAAGGCGCCTGAGGTCGTGGTGCGCATGGAGATCCGCGATCAGCGCCTGTACGTGATCCACAACCAGCACAACGGCATCGGCGGCTACCCGCTGGGTGCCCTGGAGCAGACCCTGGTGCTGATGTCCGGTGGCTTCGACTCCACCGTGGCGGCCTACCAGATGATGCGCCGCGGCCTGATGACCCACTTCTGCTTCTTCAACCTCGGCGGCCGTGCCCACGAGCTGGGCGTGATGGAAGTGGCCCACTACCTGTGGAAGAAGTACGGCAGCAGCCAGCGCGTGCTGTTCATCAGCGTGCCGTTTGAAGAAGTGGTCGGCGAGATCCTCAACAAGGTCGACAACAGCTACATGGGCGTGACCCTCAAGCGCATGATGCTGCGCGGTGCCGCGCACATGGCCGACCGCCTGCAGATCGACGCGCTGGTGACCGGCGAGGCGATTTCCCAGGTGTCCAGCCAGACGCTGCCGAACCTGTCGATCATCGACTCGGCCACCGACAAGCTGGTACTGCGCCCGCTGCTGGCCAGCCACAAGCAGGACATCATCGACCAGGCCACCGAAATCGGCACCGCCGACTTCGCCAAGCACATGCCGGAATACTGCGGCGTGATCTCGGTGAACCCGACCACCCATGCCAAGCGTCACCGCATGGAGCACGAAGAAAAGCAGTTCGACATGGCCGTGCTGGAGCGTGCCCTGGAGCGCGCCAAGTTCATTTCCATCGACCACGTGATCGATGAACTGGGCAAGGACATCGAAATCGAGGAAGTGGCCGAGGCGCTGCCGGGCCAGATCGTCATCGACATTCGTCACCCCGATGCCCAGGAAGACGAACCTCTGGTGCTGGAAGGTATCGAAGTCCAGGCCATGCCGTTCTACGCGATCAACAGCAAGTTCAAGCACCTGGACCCAACGCGCCAGTACCTGCTGTATTGCGACAAAGGTGTGATGAGCCGTTTGCACGCACACCACCTGCTCAGTGAGGGACATGCCAATGTGCGTGTTTATCGTCCGACATAAGACGCCGGGGCTGTATGGCGGCAGTATCCGCCATCGCCCTCCCGACCACCGGGCCCGCTGAGCCTTAAACAGTACATATTGGCCGCCTACACTGGGCGGCAACCGAATCCTCTGATCGAGATACACTTGTGATCGAAAATCTGCGTAACATCGCCATCATCGCCCACGTTGACCATGGTAAAACCACCCTGGTCGACAAACTCCTGCGTCAGTCCGGCACCCTGGAGCGTAACGAGCTCAACGACGAGCGCGTCATGGACTCCAACGACCAGGAAAAAGAGCGCGGTATTACCATTCTGGCGAAAAACACCGCCATCAACTGGAACGGCTACCACATCAACATCGTCGACACCCCCGGCCACGCCGACTTCGGTGGCGAGGTTGAGCGTGTAATGTCGATGGTCGACTCCGTGCTGCTGCTGGTCGACGCCCAGGACGGCCCGATGCCGCAAACCCGCTTCGTGACCAAGAAGGCGTTCGAAGCCGGCCTGAAGCCAATCGTGGTAATCAACAAGGTTGACCGCCCGGGCGCGCGTCCTGACTGGGTTCTGGACCAGATCTTCGACCTGTTCGACAACCTCGGTGCCACCGACGAGCAGCTGGACTTCAAAGTGGTCTACGCCTCGGCCCTGAACGGCATTGCCGGTCTGGACCACACCGAAATGGGCGAAGACATGACCGCGCTGTACCAGTCGATCGTCGACAACGTACCGGCCCCGGATGTTGACCGTGACGGTTCGTTCCAGATGCAGATCTCCGCACTGGACTACAACAGCTTCCTCGGCGTTATCGGCGTTGGCCGTATTGCCCGTGGTCGCGTCAAGCCGAACACCCCGGTTGTTGCCATCGACACCAACGGCAAGAAGCGTAACGGCCGTATCCTGAAGCTGATGGGCCACCACGGCCTGCACCGTGTAGACGTTGAAGAAGCCCAGGCTGGCGACATCGTCTGCATCAGCGGTTTCGACGAGCTGTTCATCTCCGACACCCTGTGCGCCCCGGACGCGGTAGAAGCGATGAAGCCGCTGACCGTTGACGAGCCGACCGTTTCCATGACCTTCCAGGTCAACGATTCGCCGTTCTGCGGTAAAGAAGGCAAGTTCGTCACCAGCCGTAACATCAAGGACCGTCTGGACAAAGAACTGCTGTACAACGTTGCCCTGCGCGTTCAGGAAACCGATTCCCCTGACAAGTTCAAGGTATCGGGCCGTGGCGAGCTGCACCTGTCGGTACTGATCGAAACCATGCGTCGTGAAGGCTTCGAGATGGCCGTAGGCCGCCCTGAAGTAATCATCCGTGAAGTTGACGGCGTGAAGCAGGAACCGTTCGAGAACGTCACCATCGACATCCCTGAAGAATCCCAGGGCAAGGTCATGGAAGAGATGGGCCTGCGTAAAGGCGACCTGACCAACATGGTGCCGGATGGCAAGGGCCGTGTGCGCCTGGAGTACAACATTCCAGCCCGTGGTCTGATCGGTTTCCGTAACCAGTTCCTGACCCTGACCAACGGTGCAGGCATCCTGACCTCGATCTTCGATCGCTACGACACCATGAAGTCGGGCCAGATGTCCGGCCGCCTGAACGGCGTTCTGGTTTCGGTCGAGACCGGCAAGGCACTGACCTACTCGCTGGAAACCCTGCAGGCTCGCGGCAAGCTGTTCGTTGAACATGGCCAGGAGATCTACAACGGTCAGATCATCGGCCTGAACAGCCGTGACAACGACCTGGGCGTGAACCCGACCAAAGGCAAGAAGCTCGACAACATGCGTGCTTCGGGCAAAGACGAAGTCATCGCCCTGGTACCGCCAGTTCGCCACACCCTGGAACAGGCCCTGGAATTCATCCAGGACGACGAGCTGTGCGAAGTGACGCCTAAGTCGATCCGTCTGCGCAAGAAGATCCTGGACGAAGGCGAGCGTACCCGCGCTGCCAAGAAAGCCAAGAACTGAGTTAGCCCAGGCTGAATGAAAACGCCCCCGGTCGAAAGGCCGGGGGCGTTTTTTTTGCGCACTCCCATCACCTAAAGCTCCATTTCAGGGTGTCAGATTTCCGGAAAATACTACCCCGTGAGTACGTGTTTCCATGTGCTCGGGTGTCTGATTGCTCTTTAGTCTCCTGCCTCTCTAATTTGTTTGAAGGTGGGAGGCTGAATATGTCTGAAGTTGTTGTCGGTAAAGATATTTGCATTATTGATGACGGTTTTACCGATAAGGAGCATGCGCAAATCCTGCGGCTTCTTACTGATTCGGTGTGGCGCTATGGGTGGCCTTATCCTTATTCGCCGCTTGAACGCCCTTGCTGGCACAGTTTCATAGCCGGTTCCCGCAGAGACAAGTTGGAAGATTGTGAACAGGAGCTGCGTGACCGTTCGGATTGGGTTTTTTTGGCGGACATATGGGCGCGCATCAAAGCCGTTCATATGCCATCAGCAGTATTGCTGGGTGTATACGCGAACGGACAAACCACCAGTCAGGATGGACCTATACATCGGGATAATACCGCGGAGGCGCCGGGACGAACTGTCATGCTGTTCTGTAGTGAACATTGGGCCACTTGCTGGGGAGGCGAGTTAATGTTCTACGACGCTGGCAAGGAGACCATCATTATGTCGGTACAGCCCAAGCCAAGAAGGGTTGTCGTTTTCAATGGCGAGGTACCGCACGCCGCACGGGCGCCCGCAGCAAGCTGTAACCGTCTGCGCATGAGTATCGCCTTCAAGACGATGATAAAGGAGTGATAGCAGATGGCTAAAACAGTCGAAATAATCTTGGGCTATGTCGAAGCACCCGTCGCGGTGGGGGCGGCTTCGACCTCCATAGTGGATCAGTACGATAGCGACAAGTCTGGTTTTGCGTTGGTCAATCAGAGTGCCCAGACAGGTGCGGCGGTGGCAGGCGTCACGCAAATTGTAAAGCTGACGGCGGGGTTTACACCTTTTCTGAACATAACGACGAATACGCTGGCGGCAACTACAGTGCTTCTAAAGATTACAGCGAGATACCAGACGAAGAAGGAATTTGAAACAGGGGATGTCTTGAGTCTGATTGGAAATGTTGCCGGGATTGTCGGAGGAATTACACTGCTGGCGGGGGCAGGTTCCGCTGCTACTGTCTTTACTGGCATAGGTTTGATGGCTAGTGCGGCAGGGATCTTAAACTCCGATGTGGTTGGTAAGCTGTATGAATCTACTGTCGCTCCCGTTCTGGAAAAATATTTTGTCTCAGATAATAATGCGGTGTATCCGGATTACTGGGTAGCGCCTGACTTGACACTTGCATCCCTTGATCAAATAATCGCGAGCTACTCAGGTGGCATTGCGGTGGGTCAGTGGGATCCTGATACCCATGACGTTTCGCTTGGCAGTAACTCCATTTACATATATGGGGTGGGCGTGCCCAGTGGTGGCGGATACATCGAGGGCGACAGTGGTGGGGGTCAGGTCACTCCACTGACTGGCTCCGGTTGGGGTGTTGGCGTCGGCCCTATAGAGTTCCCAGAGTGGAATATTGATATTGGCCCTATACAAATTATCGAGCCTGGCGGTGGTAATTGGGGTGTTGACAGGTATCACTGAAGCTCAGCAGTGCTGCATTGTTTCGGCGAGGCATAAGGAGGGGTTTGTGTATTCAACGTCCGAGTTTGTAAAGATATACAGAGCCTCCCCTCCGTTGAGGCAGATTCAATTACTGTTAATTATGATGTGTACGGTGCTGCCATTTGCAGCGCTGTATTACAGTGACTTAAAAGTATACAAGGCTCCTGATTTTTCCAGATTGACGTTCGTCGAGGGGCGTGTATCGGGCTACCCGGACACTTGGGAACATAATCGTTCGATCATGCATTTTGCAGTTGCATACACGCTGGATGGAGTACGGTATGGCAAAGGGATCTATACGTATCCGGCGTTGTACAAGGAGTCAGGGCTGCGAATAAACAAGAAGGTATCCTTGACGGTGGAGCGCCTGGACGACGGCAGCCAAGTGCGTGAACTGGCCACGTTGGATGGCCGTGTCCTTTTCGATGATCGATTCCATCAGCAAGTCATCGCTTGGAACAATCAATCAATAAAGTTTAAGGTGGTGGTGGCAGGGCTGATGTCATTCGGGCTGGCTGTCGCGGCTTTGGTCGTAGCTATACGGTATCGGGGCAAGCTTTTTCAGGCTGGTTGAGCTCAGGTTTGCTTCAAGCAGAAATAAGACGCCCCCGGCCGAAAGGCCGGGGGCGTTTTTTTATGCCTGCGGATTTTGCGTTGGCCGTTTCGCGGGCTTGCCCGCTCCCACAGGTACTGTGCAGGCCTTGAATATTGCGCAGATCCTGTGGGAGCGGGCAAGCCCGCGAAGAGGCCCTTGAAGGCTAACGCTTAGCGCCCAACCACCTTGGGCTTGTACGCACAATACCCCGGCCGCGGCCCGACCTTGGGGTGGTTGCGGCAGGTATCCGGGCGCTTGTCATAAATGGTGCACAGGCGGCTTTTACGATCCAGGTACATGCAGTCATCGTTGCTCATCCGGGTCAGGGTGAAGATCCCCGACTTCTGGTTGAAGCGCTCGATGATGCCTTCCTTCTGCAGGCGTTTGGCCACGTTTTTCGGCGGCTCGTCTTTTTCGAACTCGTCTACCACACCGATACGGATCAGATCCTTGATCTTCACCTCCACCGGCAGGGTGCAACAGGTCGAGTGGCAGCCACCGCACATGTGGCTGGCATAGCGCTGCCAAGTCTCCAGGCGGTCGACTTCGGCGGCGGCGATCAGGGTCGTTTTCATCTTTATAGGGTGGATCACGGTCTCGGGGCGCGCGATGATACCGGAATTGTTCAAAATATGAACAACCTTTTGCCGAATTCGCAGAGTGGGCATGAAAACTGCGAACAGTAACTGTCGCTCCCTGTCGAAGGGTCTAGTCTCATCACTCTCCCTCCGCTTTCGTCAACTTGCCCGAGGATGTCGCATGTCCCAGGAACCCAAAGCACGTGACGCCGAAGTCGCGGATTTTCGCGCCGCCGTACTGAACAAGCTGACCTATGCGGTCGGCAAGGACCCGGAGCACGCCTTCGACCATGACTGGTTCGAAGCCATTGCCCTGGCTGCGCGCGATCACATGGTCGACCACTGGATGGACCATACCCGCCAGGCCTATCGACGCAGCCAGAAGCGGGTGTACTACCTTTCCCTGGAATTTCTTATCGGGCGCCTGCTGTACGACAGCCTGAGCAATCTGGGGCTGCTGGACATCGCCCGCGATGCACTGGAAGGGCTGGACGTGGACCTGGAGCGCATCCGCCTGCTCGAACCCGATGCCGCGCTGGGTAACGGGGGCCTTGGCCGACTGGCAGCGTGCTTCATGGAAAGTATGTCCACCCTGGGTATTGCCGCCCATGGTTACGGCATCCGCTACGAGCACGGTCTGTTCCGTCAGGCTGTGGTCGATGGCTGGCAGCAGGAACAGACCGAAAACTGGCTTGATTTCGGCAACCCTTGGGAGTTCGAGCGTGCCGAGGTGATCTACCCGATCAGCTTCGGTGGCAGCGTCGAAACCGTGAGCGATGGCAACGGAGCCCAGCGCCAGGTCTGGTCGCCGGGTGAAACGGTGCGGGCGGTAGCCTACGACACGCCCGTGGTCGGTTGGCGCGGGTCCAGCGTCAACACCCTGCGCTTGTGGCGTGCGCGGGCGCTGGAAGAGTTGCATCTGGAGCGCTTCAACGCGGGTGATCACCTGGGGGCTGTGGCCGAAGTCGCCCGTGCAGAGAGTATCTCGCGGGTGCTGTATCCGGCCGACAGCACCGAGGCCGGGCAGGAGCTGCGCCTGCGCCAGGAGTACTTCTTTGTGTCGGCTTCGCTGCAAGACTTGCTGCGCCGCCACCTGAACATGCACAAAGACCTGCTCAACCTGCCCGATGCGGCGGCGATCCAGCTTAACGATACCCACCCTTCGATTGCCGTAGCCGAGTTGATGCGGTTGCTGGTGGATCAGCACGAAGTGCCGTGGGAAAAGGCCTGGGAGCTGACCGTCGGCACGCTCGCCTACACCAACCACACCCTTCTGCCCGAGGCCCTGGAAACCTGGCCGGTGGCACTGATGGAGCGCATGCTGCCGCGGCACATGCAGATCATCTACCTGATCAACGCCTACCATATCGACGCATTACGGGCCAAAGGCCTGCACGATTTCGATGTGCTGCGCGCGGTGTCGCTGATCGAGGAAGACAACGGCCGCCGGGTGCGCATGGGCAACCTGGCGTTCCTGGGCTCGCACAGCGTCAACGGTGTGTCGGCACTGCACAGCAAATTGATGAAGAGCACGGTATTTTCCGAGCTTCACAAGCTTTACCCGCAGCGCATCAACAACAAGACCAACGGCATTACCTTCCGCCGCTGGCTGTACCAGTCGAACCCGCAGCTGACCGATATGCTGGTTGAAGCGCTCGGGCCAGAAATCAAGGACGACCCTGAAGGGCGTCTGGCTGGCCTGGTGCCATTTGCCGAAAAACCGGCGTTTCGCAAGCAGTTCGCCGCGCAGCGCCTGCACAGCAAACGCGCCCTGGCCAGCATCATCCAGGACCGCATCGGCGTTACGGTAAACCCCGAGGCGCTGTTCGACGTGCAGGTCAAGCGCATCCACGAATACAAGCGCCAGTTGCTCAACCTGCTGCACACCGTGGCGTTGTATCAGGCCATACGCAACGACCCTGGTACCAACTGGGTACCGCGGGTGAAGATTTTTGCCGGCAAGGCAGCGGCCAGTTATCACCAGGCCAAGCTGATCATCAAACTGACCAACGACATTGCCCGGGTGGTGAACAACGACCCGACCGTGCGTGGGTTGCTGAAGGTGGTGTTCCTGCCCAACTACAACGTCAGCCTGGCTGAAAGCATCATTCCGGCGGCAGACCTTTCCGAGCAGATTTCCACGGCCGGTTACGAAGCCTCTGGTACCAGCAACATGAAGTTCGGCCTGAACGGCGCGCTGACCATCGGTACCCTCGATGGCGCCAACGTGGAAATGTGCGAGCAGGTGGGTGCCGACAACATGTTCATCTTTGGCCTGACCGCCCAGCAGGTCGAGGCGCGCAAGAAGGCGGGTGATTTTGGCGCCAGTGCAGCGATTGCCGAGTCCAACCGCCTGAATGATGTGCTGCAGGCGATTCGCAGTGGGGTGTTCTCGCCGGACGACCCTTCGCGCTATGCCGGGTTGATCGATGGGCTGGTGGCCTATGACCGCTTTCTGGTATGTGCCGACTTCGATGCCTACTGGGATGCCCAGCGGCGGGTCGAGGAGCTGTGGCACACGCCGCAGGAGTGGTGGCGCATGGCGGTGTTGAACACGGCGCGGATGGGCTGGTTCTCGTCGGACCGCACCATTCGCGAATATGCGACCGAGATCTGGAAGGCACTGGATTGAGGTAGGCCTTTACTGGCCTCTTCGCGGGCACGCCCGCTCCCACAGGTTTTGTGAAGCACCTGTGGGAGCGGGCGTGCCCGCGAATGGCCCCACAACCTGACCACCGGCCTGGCGCACGCTGAACTACCGACCTATTGTGCCGTCAGAGAGCCGTGGCGAGTCTCATCACTCGCTAGCCTGCAACTCTCCCTGTAAACTGCGGGGGTTTTTCATCCCCCAATCCGTTCGGAGCCATACATGTCCCGCGTTACCCTGAGTCGCTATCTGATTGAGCAGACCCGCAGCAACAATACACCTGCCGATCTGCGCTTCCTGATCGAAGTGGTGGCGCGTGCGTGCAAGGAAATCAGCCATCACGTGTCCAAAGGCGCCTTGGGTGGTGTGCTGGGCAGCATGGGCACTGAAAACGTGCAGGGCGAAGTCCAGAAGAAACTGGACGTGATCTCCAACGACATCCTGCTGGAAGCCAACGAGTGGGGCGGCCACTTGGCCGGCATGGCTTCCGAAGAAATGGACAACGCCTACCAGATCCCGGGCAAGTACCCGAAAGGCGCCTACCTGCTGGTCTTCGACCCGCTGGACGGTTCGTCGAACATCGACGTCAACGTCTCGGTCGGCACCATCTTCTCGGTACTGCGTTGCCCTAACGAGTACCTGAGCCAGAACGAAACCCTGAACGAAAACGCCTTCCTGCAGCCAGGCACCCAGCAGGTCGCCGCCGGTTACGCCATCTACGGCCCGCAGACCATGCTGATCCTCACCCTGGGCAACGGCGTCAAAGGCTTCACCCTGGACCGCGAGCTGGGCAGCTTCGTGCTCACCCACGAAAACATCCGCGTGCCGGAAACCACCGCCGAGTTCGCCATCAACATGTCCAACCAGCGCCACTGGGAAGCCCCGGTACAGCGCTACGTGGGCGAGCTGCTGGCAGGCGAGACCGGCCCGCTGAAAAAGAACTACAACATGCGCTGGATCGCCTCGATGGTGGCCGATGTGCACCGCATCCTGACCCGTGGCGGCCTGTTCATGTACCCACGTGACGCCCGCGAGCCAAGCAAGCCGGGCAAGCTGCGCCTGATGTACGAAGCCAACCCGATGTCGTTCATCATCGAGCAGGCCGGCGGCGCCTCCACCAACGGTTACGATCGCATCCTCGACATCAAGCCAGAGAGCCTGCACCAGCGTGTGTCGGTCATCCTCGGCTCGAAGGAAGAGGTCGAGCGCGTTACCGCCTACCACAAGGAGTAAGTCATGCTCGCACCTTGGCAGCCGTTGCTGGAGTGGTGGTTCGGTTGGGGCACCAGTCCCCAGGCCGTGGCTGACGAGAAGAGCACGCTGTGGTTTGGCAAGCATCACGATGCCGACGCCCAGGCGCTGTTCGGCGACCTGATGGAGCACGCCCTGGCGGGCGGGCTCGACGAGTGGCAGCAGAGTCCGCAGGGCTGGCTGGGCCTGCTGATTCTGCTGGACCAGCTGCCGCGCATGATCTATCGCGACACGCCGCGGGCCTTCGAGGGTGACCGGCGTGCCCAGGTTGTGGCCATGCAGGGCCTGCAGAAGGGCTGGGACTATCAGCTGCTGCCGATTCAGCGGGTGTTCGTGCTGCTGGTGCTGGAGCATGCCGAGGTGCTGGACTGGCAGAACCTGTGCGTGGAGCGCTACCAGATGCTGCTGGACGAGCAGCCCGAGGCCAACCGCCGGTTGTTCGAAGGCTTCCTCGACTACGCCGAGCAGCACCAGCGGGTAATCGCCCGGTTCGGGCGCTTCCCGCACCGCAACCTGATGCTGGAGCGGCCGAGTACCAGCGAAGAGATGGACTTTCTGCTGGAGCCTGGGTCCAGGTTCTGAGATTGCAGGGGCCTGCTGCGCAGGCCATCGCGACGCAAGGCCGCTCCCACAGGGGGCGGCTTTTTATTGGGCGGTGATTAATGCTTTGTGATTAATCGCACAGTAGTGGCCATCCGACCAATGGTGTAGGGGCAAACAGGGTAGGGCAGGGAACCTGGGAGGGATTTTCACGTCGAAGGTCACTGCAGGCCACTCGCCTGTCTCATCTCTCCAGGAGTGTCCTTCATGTCGTTGCGTTCCCTCGCCCTGTTGTCGCTGTGCGTCGTCCTGACTGCCTGCAGCAAGATCAACCAGGAAAACTATTCCAAGATCAAGGCCGGTATGAACAAGGCCGAGGTCGAGCAGTTGCTCGGCACGCCGACCGAGTGCTCTGGCGCTTTGGGCATGAGCAGCTGCACCTGGGGGGACGAGAAGAGCTTCATCAGCGTGCAGTACGCAGCTGACAAGGTGCTGATGTATTCAGGGCAGGGCCTCAAATGAGGCGTGTGTACCTGCTGATGGGGGTATGCCTGGCGCTGCTGCTGGGCGGTTGCGCAGGCTCCGTGCACGACCCTCTGGCGCCGAAAACCGCCGGTAATGTCGACCTCAAGCGCTACCAGGGTAAATGGTTTGAACTGGCGCGCCTGCCGATGCGCTACCAGACCGGCTGTGAGCAATCCGAAGCGCATTACAACCTCAAGCCGGATGGCACCTTCGGGGTGCTCAACCGCTGCCGCACCATGGGTGATGAGTGGCTGCGTGCCGAGGGGCACGCCAGCATTCAGGAACCGGGGCATACCGACAAGCTGTGGGTAGAGTTCGATAACTGGTTCACCAAGCTGGTGCCTGGCGTGGCTCGGGGGGAATACTGGATTCTGTATGTGGACGATCACTACCGCACGGCAATCGTTGGCAGCCCGGACCGCAAGTACCTGTGGATTTTGTCACGCACGCCGACGCTACCAGCCTGGGAACGTGAAAGCCTGTTGTCCAAGGCGCGGCAGCAGGGTTATGACACCAGCCGGCTGATCTGGCGGGCGTCGGATCAGCAAATCGTCAAGATGCATTGATGTTGGCCTTGCTGGCCTCATCGCCGGCAAGCCAGCTCCCACAGGTACTGCACAGTTCTCAATACCTGTAGTGACCTTGTGGGAGCTGGCTTGCCGGCGATAGGGCCGGAACAGGCAACCAATCAGCCCAAGAGCTGGCGCAACACCTCGGCAAACGCCTGCGCGCTTTGCTCTTCCTGCGCATGGCGCCCCTGGCGCACCACCCACTGCCCATTCACCATTACATCCCGCACCTGGCGATCGCCACCCGCAAACAGCCAGCGGTTGAGAATGGCATCGCCATCCGCCAAGGCGATGTAAGGGTCCTGCCCGTCGAGCACCAGCCAGTCGGCACGCTTGCCCACGGCCAGTTCCCCGACCGCGTGCCCCAGCGCCTGCGCGCCGCCTGCCAGTGCCGCGTCATACAACGTGCGCCCAACCATCGGCTGATCGCCGCGATACAGGCGGTTGCGCCGCTGGTCACGCAGACGCTGGCCATACTCCAGCCAGCGCAGCTCTTCCACCACGCTCAGCGACACATGGCTGTCCGAACCAATGCCCATGCGCCCGCCCTGCGCCAGGTAGTCCACCGCCGGGAAAATGCCGTCGCCCAGGTTGGCCTCCGTGGTCAGGCACAGCCCCGCCACCGCGCCACTGCGGGCCATGGCGGTGACTTCCTCCGGCTCGGCATGGGTGGCATGCACCAGGCACCAGCGGCGGTCTACATCCACATGCTCATACAGCCATTGCAGCGGGCGCAGGCCGCTCCAGGCCAGACAGTCGTCCACTTCCTTCTGCTGTTCGGCGATATGGATATGCACCGGGCATAGCTTGTTGCTGGCGGCCAGCACCTCGGCGATCTGCCCTGGCGTCACTGCCCGTAGCGAGTGGAAGCACAGGCCCAGTTGCTGCGCCGGTTGGGCGGCCAGCAGCGGGGCGAGTTGCGCTTGCAGTTGCAGGTACTGTTCGGTGGAATTGATAAAGCGCCGCTGCCCCTCGTTAGGCGCCTGGCCGCCGAACCCGGCGTGGCTGTAAAGCACCGGCAGCAAGGTCAGGCCAATGCCAGTGTCGGTCGCAGCCGCGCTGATCCGGCGGGACAGTTCGGCCGGGTCGGCATAAGCCTTGCCAGCCTGGTCGTGGTGCACGTAATGGAACTCGGCCACCGAGGTGTAGCCAGCCTTGAGCATCTCGATGTACAGCTGGCGGGCGATGACCTGCAACTGGTCCGGGCTGATCTGGCCGACAAGGCGATACATCAGGTCGCGCCAGGTCCAGAAGCTGTCGTTGGGGTTGCCGGCTACTTCCGCAAGGCCTGCCATGGCGCGCTGGAAGGCATGCGAGTGCAGGTTGGGCATGCCGGGCAGCAACGGGCCGGCCAGGCGCTCGGCGCCCTCGGCCGAAGCGCCCGGCTCGATGCGGGTCACATGGCCATCGCTGGCGACCTCGATACGCACATGGCTGGCCCAGCCCGTAGGTAGCAGGGCGCGTTCGGCGAAGTAGGCGGACATCGGTGAAATCCTGTTATTGTTAACTTGTATATACATATACAGGCGTTTGCCTGCCGGGTAAACTGCGGCAAGCTACCGCTCATTCCATTGCAAAGGACTCAACGCCGTGCCGACACCTCCTGTCTCCGCGCTGGTTGCCCAGATGGGCGAGGGCCCGGCGCCGCTGTATGCCCGGGTCAAACAGATGATCATCCAGCAGATCGACAACGGCAGCTGGCCACCCCATCACCGGGTACCCTCGGAGAGCGAACTGGTCAGCGAGCTGGGCTTCAGCCGCATGACCATCAACCGCGCATTGCGGGAGCTCACGGCCGAAGGCCTGCTGGTGCGCATGCAAGGCGTGGGTACCTTCGTGGCTGAGCCCAAGGGCCGTTCGGCACTGTTCGAGGTCAACAACATCGCCGACGAAATCGCCGCACGCGGCCACCAGCATAGCTGCCAGGTGATCACCCTCAATGAGGAAGCTGCCGGCTCCGAACGGGCGTTGGCCCTGGACATGCGTGAAGGCCAGCGGGTGTTCCACTCGTTGATCGTGCATTTCGAGAATGGCGTGCCGGTGCAAATCGAGGACCGCTACGTCAACGCGGCGATTGCCCCCGACTACCTCAAGCAGGATTTCACCCGGCAGACGCCTTACGCCTACCTGTCCCAGGTTGCGCCATTGACTGAGGGCGAACATGTGGTCGAGGCGATTCTGGCCGAGCCGGAAGAATGCCGTTTGCTACAGATCGAGCAGGGCGAACCTTGCCTGCTCATTCGCCGTCGCACCTGGTCCGGCCGCCAGCCGGTGACCGCCGCACGGCTGATCCACCCCGGTTCCCGTCATCGCCTGGAAGGACGTTTCAGTAAATGAGCCAGTTGCAGTTGTTGCGTGCGCAGGACTACCCGCGCATGCCGTGGAAGAACGGCGGCGGTTTCACCGAAGAGATTACCCGTGACAGTGGCGAAGGGCTGGACGGCTTTGGCTGGCGCCTGTCGATTGCCGACATCGAGGAGTCTGGCGGCTTTTCCACCTTCGCCGGCTACCAGCGGATCATCACCGTGTTGCAGGGCGACGGCATGCGCTTGTTGGTCGATGGCCAGGCCAGCCGGCCGCTGTTGCCGTTTGATGCGTTTGCGTTCAGCGGCGAAAGCCAGGTCAGCTGCAAGCTGCTGGGCGGGCCGATTCGCGATTTCAACCTGATCTATGCACCGCAGCGGTACCGGGCGCGGTTGCAATGGCTGGATGGTACCAACCGCTTGTATAGCTCGGCGTCCACGGTATTGCTGTTTGCGGCCTGTAATCAGGTCGAGGTGACAATTGCCGGGCGCGAGACGCAGCGCCTGGGGTTGTATGACTGCCTGCGGCTTGAAGGCAACGATGAGTTACTGGGGCTGGAAGTGCAGGGGCGATTCTGCCTGATCGAACTCATTCCAAATTGAGATAGCCGGGGCTGCTGCGCAGCCCTTCGCGGGCTTGCCCGCTCCCACAGGACAGCGCAAGCCTTGAAGGCTGTGAAACTCTCTGTGGGAGCGGGCAAGCCCGCGAAGGGTCGCGCAGCGGCCCCTTTGTTTTCTGGACCACTCAGTAGATCAGTCCGAATATTTTGGTTGTCCATGCTTGTACATACAAGTAAAGGTGTGTTTGTATATTGACCACGACATACCCGCCCGCGGACGACCGCAGAGGACCTTTCCCGTGACCGACAACAACAAATACCGTGACGTTGAAATCCGTGCCCCACGTGGCAACAAGCTGACCGCCAAAAGCTGGCTGACCGAAGCGCCACTGCGCATGCTGATGAACAACCTCGACCCACAGGTTGCGGAAAACCCGAAAGAACTGGTGGTGTACGGCGGTATTGGCCGCGCCGCCCGCAACTGGGAATGCTACGACAAGATCGTCGAAACCCTGACCCGCCTGGAAAACGACGAAACCCTGCTGGTGCAGTCGGGCAAGCCGGTCGGCGTGTTCAAGACCCACAGCAACGCCCCGCGCGTACTGATCGCCAACTCCAACCTGGTGCCGCACTGGGCCAACTGGGAACACTTCAACGAACTGGACGCCAAGGGCCTGGCCATGTACGGCCAGATGACCGCCGGCAGCTGGATCTACATCGGCAGCCAGGGCATCGTCCAGGGCACCTATGAAACCTTCGTCGAAGCCGGTCGCCAGCACTACGGCGGCAGCCTCAAAGGCAAGTGGGTACTCACCGCCGGCCTCGGCGGCATGGGCGGCGCCCAGCCACTGGCTGCCACCCTGGCCGGCGCCTGCTCGCTTAACATCGAATGCCAGCAGAGCCGCATCGACTTCCGCCTGGAAACCCGCTACGTCGACGAACAGGCCACCGACCTCGACGACGCCCTGGCCCGCATCGCCAGGTACACCGCCGAAGGCAAGGCCATTTCCATCGCCCTGCACGGCAACGCCGCCGAAATCCTGCCAGAGCTGGTCAAGCGTGGCGTGCGCCCGGACATGGTCACCGACCAGACCAGCGCCCATGACCCACTGAACGGCTACCTGCCCGCCGGCTGGACCTGGGAACAGTACCGCGACCGCGCGCAGACCGAGCCGGCTGCTGTGGTCAAGGCCGCCAAGCAATCGATGGCCGTGCACGTTCAAGCCATGCTCGACTTCCAGAAGCAGGGTGTGCCGACCTTCGACTACGGCAACAACATCCGCCAGATGGCCAAGGAAGAGGGCGTGACCAATGCCTTCGACTTCCCAGGCTTCGTGCCGGCCTACATCCGCCCGCTGTTCTGCCGTGGCATTGGCCCGTTCCGCTGGGCGGCGCTGTCCGGTGATGCAGAAGATATCTACAAGACCGACGCCAAGGTCAAGGAACTGATCCCTGACGATGCCCACCTGCACCGCTGGCTGGACATGGCCCGCGAGCGCATCAGCTTCCAGGGCCTGCCGGCACGTATCTGCTGGGTTGGCCTGGGCCTGCGCGCCAAGCTGGGCCTGGCGTTCAACGAAATGGTCCGCAGCGGCGAGCTGTCGGCGCCCGTGGTGATCGGCCGTGACCACCTGGACTCGGGTTCGGTCTCCAGCCCCAACCGCGAAACCGAAGCCATGCGTGATGGCTCGGACGCTGTTTCCGACTGGCCGCTGCTCAACGCCCTGCTGAACACCGCAGGCGGCGCCACCTGGGTGTCGCTGCACCACGGTGGCGGCGTGGGCATGGGCTTCTCCCAGCACTCGGGCATGGTCATCGTCTGCGACGGTACCGATGAAGCCGCCGAGCGTATTGCCCGCGTGCTGACCAACGACCCAGGGACTGGCGTCATGCGTCATGCCGATGCCGGTTACGACATCGCCATCGACTGCGCCAAGGAGCAGGGCCTGGACCTGCCGATGATCACTGGCTGATCGCCACGCTTTGGATCGCACCCCACCAGGGGTGATACTGAACAACAAGAAGGAGCGCGCAGGCACCGAAAACGGGCCTGCGGCTCCACGCGATTTGGAGTAGCAACGTGACCGAACTCACCCTCAAGCCCGGCACCCTGACCCTGGCCCAGTTGCGGGCAATTCACGCCGCGCCTGTGAGCCTGCAACTGGATGCCAGCGCTTCGCCAGCCATCGACGCCAGCGTCGCCTGCGTCGAGCAGATCATTGCCGAAGACCGCACCGCCTACGGCATCAACACAGGTTTCGGCCTGCTGGCTTCGACCCGCATCGCCAGCCACGACCTGGAAAACCTGCAGCGCTCGCTGGTGTTGTCGCACGCCGCCGGTGTCGGCGCGCCGCTGGATGACGACCTGGTGCGGTTGATCATGGTGCTGAAAATCAACAGCCTCAGCCGTGGCTTCTCCGGCATTCGCCGCAAAGTCATCGACGCGCTGATCGCCCTGGTCAACGCCGAAGTCTACCCGCACATCCCGCTCAAAGGCTCGGTGGGTGCTTCCGGTGACCTGGCGCCATTGGCGCACATGTCGCTGGTGCTGCTGGGCGAAGGCAAGGCCCGCTACAAGGGGCAATGGCTGCCAGCCACCGAAGCCCTGGCGGTCGCCGGCATGGAGCCGCTGACCCTGGCTGCCAAAGAGGGCCTGGCCCTGCTCAACGGTACCCAGGCCTCCACCGCCTACGCACTGCGCGGCCTGTTCCAGGGTGAAGACCTGTATGCCGCTGCCATCGCTTGCGGTGGCCTGAGTGTCGAAGCTGCACTGGGCTCGCGTTCGCCGTTCGATGCGCGTATCCACGAAGTGCGTGGCCAGCGCGGCCAGATCGACACCGCTGCCTGCTTCCGCGACCTGCTGGGTGATTCCAGCGAAGTGTCGCTGTCGCACAAGAACTGCGACAAGGTCCAGGACCCGTACTCGCTGCGCTGCCAGCCGCAGGTGATGGGCGCCTGCCTCACCCAGCTGCGCCAGGCTGCCGAGGTACTGGGCATCGAAGCCAACGCCGTGTCCGACAACCCGCTGGTGTTCGCGGCCGAAGGTGATGTGATTTCCGGTGGCAACTTCCACGCCGAGCCGGTGGCCATGGCCGCCGACAACATCGCCTTGGCCATCGCCGAAATCGGATCGCTCAGCGAGCGCCGTATCTCGCTGATGATGGACAAGCACATGTCGCAGCTGCCGCCGTTCCTGGTGGAAAATGGCGGGGTCAACTCCGGCTTCATGATCGCCCAGGTCACCGCTGCCGCCCTGGCCAGCGAGAACAAGGCCCTGTCGCACCCGCACAGCGTCGACAGCCTGCCGACTTCGGCCAACCAGGAAGACCACGTATCGATGGCCCCGGCTGCCGGCAAGCGCCTGTGGGAAATGGCCGAAAACACCCGTGGCGTGCTGGCCATCGAATGGCTCGGCGCCTGCCAGGGCCTGGACCTGCGCAAAGGCCTGAAAACTTCCGCCAAGCTGGAAAAAGCACGCAAGGCGCTGCGCAGCGAAGTGCCGCACTACGACCGTGACCGATTCTTCGCGCCGGACATCGAAAAGGCCGTGGAACTGTTGGCCAAGGGTAGCCTGACCGGTTTGCTGCCGGCGGGTGTGCTGCCAAGCCTGTAATGCCCCCGGGGCCGCTGTGCGCGGCCCTTCGCGGGCACGCCCGCTCCCACAGGTACAGCACAAGCCTCGAGGCTTCGGTACTCCTGTGGGAGCGGGCGTGCCCGCGAATGGGCTGCAAGGCAGCCCCCTCGATCTCACGACCACAAAAACAATTTAAGGACGTGACATGCAACAAGCTCAAGGTCTCAAACGCGGGCTAAGTGCCCGCCACATCCGTTTCATGGCCCTCGGTTCGGCCATCGGCACCGGCCTGTTCTACGGCTCCGCCTCGGCCATCCAGATGGCCGGCCCGGCCGTGCTGCTGGCCTACCTGATCGGCGGCGCCGCCGTGTTCATGGTCATGCGCGCCCTTGGCGAAATGGCCGTGCACAACCCGGTGGCCGGCTCCTTCGGCCACTACGCCAGCACCTACCTCGGCCCCATGGCCGGCTTCATCCTCGGTTGGACCTACGCCTTCGAGATGGTCATCGTTGCCATCGCCGACGTCACCGCCTTCGGTATCTACATGGGCTTCTGGTTCCCTGAGGTCGCCCGTTGGATCTGGGTGCTGGGCATCGTGTTCCTGATCGGCGGCCTCAACCTGTGCAACGTCAAAGTGTTCGGCGAGATGGAATTCTGGCTGTCGCTGCTCAAGGTCGGCGCCATCGTCGCGATGATTCTGGCCGGCCTCGGCATCATGGCCTTTGGCTTCAGCCAGGTGGGTACCGGGCATGCTGTGGGTGTGAGCAACCTGTTCGACCATGGCGGCTTCATGCCCAACGGCGTTGGCGGGCTGATCGCCTCCTTTGCCGTGGTGATGTTTGCCTTCGGCGGCATCGAGATCATTGGCGTCACTGCCGGTGAAGCCAAGGACCCGCAGCGCGTCATCCCCAAGGCGATCAACGCCGTGCCCCTGCGCATCCTGCTGTTCTACGTGCTCACCCTGTTCGTGCTGATGTGCCTGTACCCCTGGCCGCAGATCGGCAGCGAAGGTAGCCCGTTCGTGCAGATTTTCAGCAACCTGGGTATTGGCTCTGCCGCCGCCGTGCTGAACATCGTGGTGATTTCTGCCGCGATCTCGGCCATCAACAGCGACATTTTCGGCGCTGGCCGCATGATGTACGGCCTGGCCCAGCAAGGCCATGCGCCACGCAGCTTCGGCAAACTGTCGAAACACGGGGTGCCGTGGATGACCGTGGTGGTGATGGGCGCGGCGTTGCTGATCGGCGTGCTGCTCAACTACCTGATCCCGGAAAACGTATTCCTGCTGATCGCTTCGATCGCCACCTTCGCCACCGTGTGGGTATGGCTGATGATCCTGCTTACCCAGGTGGCCATGCGCCGCAGCATGAGCCGTGAAGACGTGGCCCAGCTCAAGTTCCCGGTACCGTTCTGGCCATACGGCCCGGCCCTGGCCATTGCATTCATGGTGTTCATCTTTGGCGTGCTCGGCTACTTCCCGGATACCCAGGCGGCATTGATCGTTGGTGTGGTCTGGGTGGTGTTCCTGGTGGCGTCCTACCTGCTGTGGTGCAAGCCGCGTGCAGGGCAGGGCAAGCCGGTAGCAGAGCCGGTCGAGCTGCACCGCTAGTAAAGGAGATTGTGCATGAGAACCCTCTGGCAGCATTGCCATGTGGCAACCATGGCCGAGGGCCGTTACTCGGCCATCGAGGACGCGGCCATCGTCACCAGCGCCGGCCTGATCGAATGGATCGGCCCGCGCACCGAACGGCTGCCGGTCGACGCTGACCGCACGGTGGACCTGGGCGGTGCCTGGGTCACCCCGGGCTTGATCGACTGCCACACCCACGCAGTGTTCGGTGGCAACCGCAGCGGCGAGTTCGAGCAACGCCTGCAAGGCGTGAGCTATGCCGAGATCGCCGCCCAGGGCGGCGGCATCGCCAGCACCGTGCGGGCCACCCGTGCGGCCAGCGAGGACGAGCTGTTCGCCAGTGCCCGCCAGCGGGTTCAGGCCCTGATGCGCGATGGTGTGACCACCATCGAGGTCAAGTCCGGCTACGGCCTGGACCTGGCCAACGAACGCAAGATGCTGCGGGTGGCCCGCCGCCTGGCCGATGAGCTGCCGCTGGCGGTACGCGCCACCTGTCTGGCCGCACACGCCTTGCCGCCGGAGTACGCCGGCCGTGCCGACGATTACATTGCGCATATTTGCGACGAGATGCTGCCGGCGCTGGCCGCCGAGGGCCTGGTGGACGCAGTGGATGCCTTCTGCGAGCACCTGGCGTTCTCCCCGGCGCAGGTCGAGCGCCTGTTCATCAAGGCGCGCGAGCTGGGCCTGCCGGTCAAGCTGCATGCCGAACAGCTGTCGTCGTTGCACGGCTCCAGCCTGGCGGCGCGCTACCAGGCGCTGTCGGCCGACCACCTTGAGTTCATGACCGAGGAAGATGCCATCGCCATGGCCAAGGCTGGCACGGTCGCGGTGCTGCTGCCCGGCGCGTTCTACTTTTTGCGTGAAACCCAGCTGCCGCCGATGGACGCACTGCGCCGCCACGGGGTGAAGATTGCCCTGGCCAGCGACCTCAACCCCGGTACTTCGCCAGGCTTGTCGCTGCGCCTGATGCTGAACATGGGCTGCACCTGTTTCCGCATGACGCCCGAAGAAGCGTTGGCCGGCGTCACCGTGCATGCCGCCACGGCGTTGGGCCTGGGCAGCAGCCATGGCTCGCTGGAGGTGGGCAAGGTAGCCGACTTCGTCGCCTGGCAAATCGACCGCCCCGCCGACCTGGCCTACTGGCTGGGCGGCGACCTGCCCAAGCGCGTGGTGCGCAAGGGCAACGAGATTTCCAACTGAGTGAGGCACGATGGACAAGGTACTGAGTTTTCACCAAGGTCGCCTGCCGCTGCTGATCAGCATGCCGCACGCCGGCCTGCGCCTGAGCGACGCCGTGCGTGAAGGCCTGGTCGACCAGGCGCGCAGCCTGCCGGATACCGATTGGCACATCCCGCAGTTGTACGATTTTGCCCGCGACATGGGGGCCAGCGTGGTGGCGGCGGAGTATTCGCGCTTCGTCATCGACCTGAACCGCCCGGATGACGACAAACCGCTGTACGCTGGCGCCACAACGGGCCTGTACCCGGCCACGCTGTTTGAGGGCGAGCCGCTGTTCAGGGATGGGTTGGCGCCGTCTGGCGAAGAACGCACTCGCTATCTGGAGCAGATCTGGCGCCCGTATCACGACACCCTTCGTCGCGAACTGGACCGCCTGCGCGAGCAGTTTGGCTATGCGCTGCTGTGGGATGCCCATTCGATCCGCTCGCACATCCCGCACCTGTTCGATGGCAAGTTGCCGGATTTCAACCTGGGTACGTTCAACGGTGCCAGCTGCGATCCGGCACTGGCCGAGCGCCTGCAAGGCGTTTGTGCTGAAGCGCCGGCCTACAGCCATGTGCTGAATGGCCGCTTCAAGGGCGGGCACATCACCCGGCATTACGGTGATCCGGCCAACCACATTCATGCCGTGCAGCTGGAACTGGCGCAGAGCACCTACATGAATGAAACCGAGCCATTTGCCTACCGCGAAGACCTGGCGCAACCCACCCGGCAAGTATTGCAGCAGCTTTTGCAGGCACTGCTGAGTTGGGGACAAGCGCGGTATGGGCGCTGAAATTCGCGTGTAAAGTCGGCGACGCGCTGCAAGCCATGCGCGTCGCCATTTGAAGCAAGTACTCAGGTGTTGAGCTGCGCGATTGTGAGCTCACGCAACAGCTCCTGCTCCTCCAGCTCCTTATGGTTGTGCAGTTCCAGCTGCAGGCTCAGTTCCTCCTGTAGCGAGTGATCCTTGTTGGCAAGTTCAAGTACAAGCTGGCGGAAGCGGGCGTCTATTTCGGCGAAGCGGTCTGCATGCTCGGCTCGCAGGCGGGCCGCCCAGTCCTTGTTCGCCAGCATGTAGTCGACCAGGTCATTGCTCAATTCACTTTTGCGAACCTTTTCCAGCACCCGCGACAGTTCATCAGGCGCCAGATTTGCTGCACTTCGAAAACGCATGCTGTCGGCAATCGGAAGGTCAAGCTCCCTGGCCAGTTCCCGGCGGTAGGCCAGCCGCACCGAAACCCTGTCTCCCGGGCCGGATCGCTGTTGGGCCAATTTCTCCAGCTGGTCCATCCTGAACAGCTGCAACAGGCGATGGCGCAGCGTTTCCAGAGAATCGCCCGCCTCGATCAGCAAACGCTCCGCCATCAGGTACAGCTCGATGTTGTTGAACTCCTGCAGCGCACCATCGTGGCAAGTCTGTGATCGGGTTGCAGGGTCAGGCAATGCGGCCGCGGCGATGCATTCCATGAGCGGGCGATCTGCCGCGTTGCCTGCGGCCACAACCAGCATCATGCGCACACGCTCGCAAAAGCTGGCTTGCGTGGTCGGGTCGGCGTATGGCGCGGTATTACGCAAACGGCCCGCCAGGCGCAACAGGTCGCTACCTTCAAGCATCTCCCAACAGTCACGCAATGCCTCGTTCTGCGCGTCGTTGCCAAGCATCCAGTCTTCGAGCCTGGGCGTATCGTCGCCCTGCAGGGGGAAGTGAGGGTGATCGAGTGATCCTTCGCTCGAAGAATCGACAAGCAGCAGGTTGCCCGGAATATCCAGTGCGAAGGAAAAACTGTGCTGGCTGTCCGAGAACGCGCGGACACGCAGGATGGTTTCGAGTGGCAGCGGATTGTCGAACAGCGAAATCGACGAAATCGGCATGGGATTGTTCAGGTTCGAGAGAATGTGATCGGGCAATTGGGTAATGTTGTTGGCGCTCAAGTTCAGTAGTTCCAGGGGCAGCAAGCTATCGCACCAGCTGGGCCAGGCCTGCAGGTTCATGTTGGTCAGCGCAAGTGATTGCAGGTTGCTGGAGAGCCTTGCAGGTACCTGGCTGATGGTACCCATGCGGTTGCCTGACAGGTCCAGCGACGTCAGGTGCTCCAACCCGGCCAGGATATCCAGCATGGCCTGATCGACTTCCAGGTCCATGTTGCGAAAATCCAGGTAGTTGAGGCGGGGCAGGCGTGTCAAGGCAGACGCCACTGAGGAAGTGGCCGACTGATGTCCGTCGATGGTCAGCCGGGTGACATTGGGGAAGCGGCGCAGCAGGTCGTCAAGTTGCGACGCGGTGCCACGCGTGCGGGTCAGGATGAGTGCTTGAACACGCTCTTCAAAGAATGCAGGAAGCCGCCTGGGAAACTGTTCGACAGCCACATCCTCCAGTTGCAAGCGAAGGTACCGCTGGCCTCGCTCCTGTTGCTCCCAGAACTGGCTGATCGCCGACTGGATGCTCAACCTGTCTGCCAGTGCTTCCTGGGTCAGTGGGTTGCTTGAACTGGACGCCTGAACCCAGCCGTCGATCGCGTCGCGCATTTGCTGGCGTTCATCGCGAATGCGCCCAAGCCGGCTGGTGAGTTCTGCAGGTACGTCTACGGTAATGCCGACCGTTTCGGCCCGCTCGTTCAGTAACAAGCGCTGCAAATGGGTTTCGTTGATCCGGTTGCCTTCGAGTGCGATTACCGTCGGGTTGGGCAGTGCCTCTGCCTCATTGAGCAGGAACGATGGCAATGACCTGAGGTTGTTGTTCCGCATGGACAGGTGGGCGATACGCCTCAGTGCATCACTGCCGATCCCGATGGGCCACTGCGCCATTTGCATGTGATCCAGCCCCAGGAAGTCCAGGGACAGTTGATGGAAGCTTGGGCTGTTGTCTTGGGCCAGGCGGTTGCCACTCAGGTCCAGGTACCTCAACTGCTGGAGCTCTGCCAGCAAATTGAGGTCGTTTTCGGAAAACGCGATGTTCTGGTTGGTCAGTATCAGCCGTTGCAATTCGGGCAAGATCTGACTGATGGAAGGGACGCTGAGCAGAAAGAAGGAAGGTGTTGACCTGGCGTTGTACGGCCGGCTGATTTCCAATGATTCGAGCTGCGGCACCTGCCTGAGCAGGCGTTGCAGCAAACGTTCGTGCTGTGCCCAGCCGGCGAGGGTGCCTGACGGTAGATCAATCAGGCTCAAGCTGCGCACACGGATGTTGAAGAAATCGGGCAGTGTCAGGGGTATATCGGCCAAGGGAACGTGAGTGATGCGCAGCTCGGCCGTGTGCTGGGTGCCTTCATCCAGGGCGGTGTCGTACCAGTGTTGCATGATCGACTCGCGCAGGCGGTTGTAGTCGTGCGCGGCTTGCTCTGTTGCAGGTGAAATGGCCTCACTCCAGTCTGCCAACCTGCTTTGCAGTTCATTGCGCTGCTCCACCAGCAACTGCAGATGCTCGAGTATCTGCAACTGCGTACGGCCACGACTGGCAAGCGAAAGCAGTATCTGGTCCGCCGAAAGCCCGGTATGCGCGACGAGCCCTGTTGCTTCGACAGCTTCGATCAGGCGCAGACGGGTGGCGCCTTGTGCTGCCGGGCCACCTCCGCTCAGCGGATAGCCCAGGCGCCCATCGGCCAGGCGCATGGGCGAACGGTAACCGGGGCGTACAGGTTGCATGCCCAGTATCGCCCTCAAGGTCGAACGTGGCGGCAAGGGGCTTTCCCGTAGCAGGCGCTGCAGCCCTTGCTGATCTGCTACACCCATCTGCGTCATGGCCTCTGGCAGTGCTTGGTACAACGCGGCATAGAGATCCGGGTAGGCCGTGACCGTTGCACCCGGGCGGCTTTCATCGTGGACGATGTAGCCTGCCTCGGCATGTGTGATGGTTTGGTAGGGGCGCGTGTCCAGAGGGCCGATACCCTGCACTTGGGCAGGCCACGACGTGCGCTGCAGCACCTGTAGTTTTGTTTCGGCAGGCCAGCCTGACTGGTGTTCAAGCAAATGCATGATCAGTCGGTCACTGTCGCGGTTTTGCACCCCGGACAAGTACAGCCCCTCGCAAGCGCGGGCCAGGCGGATGTGTTGCAGGTAGACGCGGATCTCCTCGCCCAGGCGTATGGGAACCTTGCCGCTGTCGAGCATTTGGCGTTCGGGGGCGCTGGCGCCGCGCTCCAGTTCATCGCTGACGGCGGCCGGCAGGTTCGGATACTGCCGCCGAATGGCAGCAGAGCCTGGCGACAGGTCACCCGGAAGGCGGGCATAAGCCCTGGAAAACTCGGCCGCCCAGGAGGCGGTGTCCGGCAATTGCCGGATCGTTTCGTCCAGCTTGAAACGTTGCATCGTGTCTTCCAGCAATGCCGGCAGCCGCTGGTTCTCGGCCAGGGTCCGGCGCAGCACGTCTTCGTGGGTGTCGCTGACGGCAAGTATCCGTTGCAGTGTTGGCTCGTCGAAGTGGGCATTCAAGTGACCGATACGGCGCAGCAGTGCCATGCCCGACCAGCTCAGCGGCCTGTCCGTTACTTGCAGCCAGGCTCCGGCCCCGTTGTGCCGTAGCGGTGGCTCATAGCCGTTTGCCTTGCTGGGGTGTTCGATTCTGTAGGTACCAGTATCGGCATTCCATTTGAGTGAAAATGTCTTGTCTTCGAGGCGCAGCCAGACCTTGCCATCCTGGCGGTACAGCCCAAGCCCATCCGGGCTGGCCTGTGCCGGGGGGGCGACGTCTTGTTCGAAGGGGGTCAGGTCCTGGTTCCACAGGCGAGTGCTGCCATCCGGTAGCTCCACTTCCACCAGTTCTTCGATGAAAGAGTGGGTTGGCACTGCAACACCCTCTATCTCTGGCTCCTGCGGCGTACTGCCTGCTTCGCCACCTTCGGTGTGCCCCGCTGCTTTGGCTGCCGCGTTCAACGCGGCCATGATCGCCACGTTTTCAATGACATCTACCAGGTAGGTCAAGGCTTTGTCGCGCTCGTCGTTTTTCCACGCCTCGATACCTTCGTAGACCTCGTGGGCCAACTGGAGCACGCAGACTGCAAGCATCGCCTCGCCCAGCCCAGGCACGAAGAAGCCGGCGATGTTCAGGGCCGTCAGCACGCGACCGGCGATCAATTCCCGGTGGGCCTGGGCAGTGCGCCGGTCGACGATTTCGGTTGGGGCTGCGTGAAACAGCACATCTTGTTCGTGGCGTTGGGCTTTCTGAAAAGCCATGACCCCCTGGAACGCATGGCTGAAGGGCTCTGCAACCGGATGCAGGGTGGCATGTGGATCAGGTACACGCTCAAGTATCCCGCGGACACTCCACGTGATGGGCGTGAGCCGATCCCTCAGGCGGGTGATTGTCGACGCCTTGTCACGGTCGGCGATGTGTTTGTCCAGATAGTTGATGTTGGCCTGGAGCCTGCTGCGCAAGTCGGCCTGCAAGGCCTCCAGGGTCGTAAATTCCTTGAGAGGCTCCGCGTCGTCCTCCGGGATATACAGGGCGACGGCCTGATGCGCATCGGTTTGCATGGTAATGAGCACAACCCCGGTCAGCGTCGCTTCCCACAACTCGAGATAGCTGAATGTCACGGGTGAGGTTGCCGATAAGGGCTGATCAACGGGGCTGGCAAGGGCTGCGGTGTACAGTGTTTCAGTGATATCGCCTTTGAGGCGGGCGAAATGCAAGGACTGTCGGAAAGCCGAGACTTCCGCCCGCCCCAGGGTCTGGTAAACGCTCAGCCTGGCTTCATCGGCGCTGAGCAGCGCCGTGGCCGCAGGGTAGTAGATCTCATGCACCAGGCCATGGTATTTGCCCCCGATATCCAGCTTGCGGCACAGGTCGGCGAAGTTTTCGGCGCTGATATCCACTGCATTGGTGATCGGGACAGTGCCCATGAAGCGCCGATGATCGAGGATGACGGACTTCTTCAGCAGTGCCTTCGGCGCGTCCATGCCAGCCTCGACAGCGGCACCTTGGTCGAAGTTGTGCAGCGCGCTTTGCAGCAGCGAGCGGGTCGCCTGATTCACAGCCATGCGCGCGTCGCCTGCGTTGGTCGCGTCGATCAGGCGGGCATCGACCAGAAACGTGTCGTGCACATCCAGGTCGAGCCCGAATTGCTGTTTGATGGCTTCGGTCAGTTGCTGGGCGGCGTAGGTTTGCAGGTCAGGCAGCCGCTCGAACAGTTCCTGAACCTGAGCCTGGTGTTCGCGGTGGCGGGCGTGCTCTTCTTGCCAGGCTTTGGCGGTTTCCGGTAGCTGCTGGATCGCTGTGGCGAGCCAGGCAGGGGCTGGCAGTGCGTTACGGATTGCGCGACGGGTTTCTGGAGTAGCTTGCTTGAGCCAGGCGGGGACCTTGTGCGCGATAGTGGTGTAATGAGCGCCAGGTAAGGTGTTTGCTGAGGTTGGCATGGTGGGCCCTTGCTTGGTATGGGGCAAGGGACTATCGGTGGTGTGGCTGGCATGCTGGAGGTAAATATGTGTACCCGGCTTGCGGCCGGGTCCGAGAGGACGGTGCTCAAAGCGCAATTCGGGTTTATGATGCCCAACGGCAGTCAATATCCTCACACGGAGTGCGCAATGCAGACCCTCTACCCGCAGATCAAACCCTACGCCCGGCACGATCTGGCCGTGGAAGCGCCGCATGTGCTGTATGTCGACGAAAGCGGCTCGCCGGAGGGGCTACCCGTGGTGTTCATCCACGGAGGCCCGGGTGCTGGCTGCGACGCCCAGAGCCGCTGCTACTTTGACCCCAACCTGTACCGCATCATCACGTTCGACCAGCGCGGCTGTGGCCGCTCCACGCCCCATGCGAGCCTGGAGAACAACACCACCTGGCACCTGGTCGAGGACCTGGAGCGCATTCGCGAGCACCTTGGCATCGACAAATGGGTGCTGTTCGGCGGTTCGTGGGGCTCCACCCTGGCCCTGGCCTACGCCCAGACCCACCCCGAGCGCGTGCACGGCCTGATCCTGCGTGGCATCTTCCTGTGCCGGCCGCAGGAGATCGAGTGGTTCTACCAGGAAGGTGCCAGCCGCCTGTTCCCCGACTACTGGCAGGACTACATCGCGCCGATTCCCCCGGAAGAGCGCGGCGACCTGGTCACCGCCTTCCACAAACGCCTTACCGGCAACGACCAGATCGCCCAGATGCACGCCGCCAAGGCCTGGTCCACCTGGGAAGGCCGCACGGCCACCCTGCGCCCCAATCCGCTGGTGGTCGACCGGTTCTCCGAGCCGCAACGCGCATTGTCGATTGCCCGGATCGAATGCCACTACTTCATGAACAACGCCTTCCTCGAGCCTGACCAGTTGATCCGCGACCTGCCGAAAATCGCCCACCTGCCGGCGGTGATCGTGCACGGTCGTTACGACGTGATCTGCCCGCTGGACAACGCCTGGGCGCTGCACCAGGCCTGGCCGAACAGTGAGCTCAAGGTGATCCGCGACGCCGGCCACGCCGCTTCCGAGCCTGGTATCACTGACGCTCTGGTGCGCGCCGCCGACCAGATGGCCCGGCGCCTGCTCGACCTGCCCCTGGAAGAAGCATGAGGGGCTTGCTGCAGCGCGTGCGCGGTGCACGGGTAGAGGTGGCGGGGGAAGTGGTCGGGGCCATTGACCAGGGTTTGCTGGTATTGGTGGCCGTCGAGCCTGAAGATTCCCGTGAACAGGCCGATAAACTGTTGCACAAGCTGCTGAACTACCGTGTGTTCAGCGATGAACAGGGCAAGATGAACCTGTCGCTCAAGGATGTCGGCGGCGGTTTGTTGCTGGTGTCGCAGTTCACGTTGGCGGCAGACACCCGCAACGGCATGCGCCCGAGCTTCTCGACGGCTGCGCCACCGGCCCTGGGCGCCGAGTTGTTCGACTATCTTTTGCAGCAGGCGAAGGCCCGGCATGCCGACGTGGCCAGCGGCCAATTTGGTGCAGACATGCAGGTTCACCTGGTGAATGATGGCCCCGTAACATTTATGTTACAAATATGAGGTCAAAAAACCCTTTGTTTATAGGAAAACAAGGGGTTTTGTACGATAAATAGTTGTTCCAGCCTGATGCGTTGTCACGCGACCTGCTGGATAATCGCGCGCTGCATGGACCTGCGTTCGCAGGTTCGTTTCACTCTGACTCGAGCATTGTCTGGATCCGTTTGGGGAATCATTACGCCCTCACGGGGTCCGAACAGTGCTCGCCAACCCGGCATTTGTCGCTGGCCGTTGGTTTCATGATCTGTTTTCGGCGAGGGTTGCTCGTGATTGTTAGTCCCCAAAAAGCATCAAGAATCCCCGGCACCGGGCTGCGCAAGGCCCTGATGGCCAGTGTGGCACTGGTCGGCCTGATGAGCGCGGGCCAGCTGTGGGCATTCAATCTTGACGATGTTGCAGCCAAGGCAAAGGATCTGGCCGGCCAGAAGTACGAAGCACCTAAAAGCAACCTGCCGGCCGTATTCCGCGACATGAAGTTTGCGGACTACCAGAAAATCCATTTCCTGCAGGAAAAGGCCGAGTGGGCCAACGACAAGACCCCGTTCAAGCTGTCGTTCTATCACCAGGGCATGCATTTCGATACCCCGGTGAAGATCAACGAGGTCACCGCCACCAAGGTCGAAGAAATCAAGTACGACCCGAGCCGCTTCGAGTTCGGTGACGTGCCACACGACCCGGAAACCACCAAGAACCTGGGTTATGCCGGTTTCCGCGTGCTGTACCCGATCAACAAGGCCGACAAGCAGGACGAGATCATGACCCTGCTTGGCGCCAGCTACTTCCGCGTGGTCGGCAAGGGCCACGTGTACGGCCTTTCGGCCCGTGGCCTGGCCATCGACACCGCGCTGCCGTCGGGCGAGGAGTTCCCGCGCTTCACCGAGTTCTGGGTTGAAAAACCCAAACCGGCCGACAAGCACCTGGTGATCTACGCCCTGCTGGATTCGCCGCGCTCCACCGGTGCCTACAAGCTGACCCTGCGCCCGGGCAACGATACCGTGGTCGACGTACAGTCCCAGGTCTTCCTGCGTGACCAGGTCAGCCGCCTGGGTATTGCCCCGCTGACCAGCATGTACCTGTTCGGCCCCAACCAGCCGTCCAAGGTGCTCAACTACCGCCCGGCCCTGCATGATTCCGAAGGCCTGTCGATTCATGCCGGCAATGGCGAGTGGATCTGGCGCCCGCTGAACAACCCGAAACACCTGGCCGTGAGCAACTTCAGTGTCGAGAACCCGCGTGGTTTCGGCCTGATGCAGCGCCAGCGCGCCTTCAGTGACTATGAAGACCTCGACGACAACTACCAGAAGCGCCCAAGCGCCTGGATCGAGCCGAAGGGTGATTGGGGCAAAGGTACCGTTGACCTGGTCGAAATTCCGACTGCCGACGAAACCAACGACAACATCGTTGCCTTCTGGAGCCCGGAAAAGCTGCCGGAACCGGGCAAGCCGTTCGAGTACGCCTACCGCCTGCACTGGACCATCAACGAGGCGAAGTTCCAGGCGCCTGAGTTGGGCTCGGTCAAGCAGACCCTGCGTTCCACCGGTGACGTCAAGCAGTCCAACCTGATCCGCCAGCCAGACGGCAGCGTGGCCTTCCTGGTCGACTTCACCGGCCCGGCATTGGCCGCCTTGCCGGAAGATGCCGCCGTGCGCAGCCAGATCAGCGTGGACGACAACGCCGAGGTGGTCGAGAACAATCTGCGCTATAACCCAGAGACCAAAGGCTGGCGCCTGACCCTGCGCTTGAAGGTCAAGGAAGCCAACAAATCGACTGAAATGCGTGCCGCGCTGGTGCGTGATGTGCCGGTCGAACCCGCCAAGCCTGCCCAGGAAGCCAAGCAGGACAAGGCCGCAGCCAAGCATGCCAAGGCGGAGAAAGCCGTCAAGGCCGAGCAACCTGCCAAGGCCGAACAACCTGCCGCCGATGCGGCGCCCACCAATGGGGCCCCGGCCACCACCGAGAAGGTGCTGACCGAGACCTGGAGCTATCAGTTGCCTGCCGATGAGTAACTCAAGCGCAAGGCCAGTATCGCTTGGCGAGTACCTGGCTCACCTACCACTGAGCGACGAGCAACGGGCGGAGCTCGCCAGTTGCACGTCGTTCAGTGAGCTGCACCAACGCCTGGCGGCCAACCCGGCCGTCGACGCTGCCGAGGCCGTGCAGGCCTCGGTAGGCCCACGCCTGACCGTGGGCAGCGCCGCCGAGCTGGAAGACGCCGAAATGCTCGGCGTCGACGGCAGCGGCCGCCTGTGCCTGAAGATCGCCCCACCAATCAAGCGCACCAAAGTGGTGCCAGAGCCGTGGCGCACCAACGTCCTGATCCGCATGTGGCGGCGCATGACCGGCCGCACCAATGCCCCGCAGCCGCCCAAGCGTGAGCTGCCGCCGGCGCGCTGGCGCACGGTCGGCTCGATCCGCCGCTACATCCTGCTGGCCCTGATGATCGGCCAGACCATCGTCGCCGGTTGGTACATGAAGGGCATCCTGCCGTACCAGGGCTGGTCGTTCGTCGACATGGACGAAATCGTCAACCAGTCACTGTGGCAGACCGTCGTCCAGGTGTGGCCATATGCCTTGCAGACGTCCATCCTGATTCTCTTCGGCATCCTGTTCTGCTGGGTGTCGGCGGGCTTCTGGACCGCGCTCATGGGCTTCCTCGAGCTACTCACCGGGCGTGACAAATACAAGATTTCGGGCAGCAGCGCCGGCAACGAGCCGATTGCGCCCGAGGCGCGTACCGCGCTGGTGATGCCGATCTGCAACGAAGACGTGCCGCGCGTGTTCGCCGGCCTGCGCGCAACGTTCGAGTCGGTGGCCGCCAGCGGCAACCTCGACCGTTTCGACTTCTTCGTGCTCAGCGACACCAACGACACCGACATTGCCGTGGCCGAGCAACAGGCCTGGCTGGACGTGTGCCGCGAAACCAAAGGCTTCGGCCGCATCTTCTACCGCCGCCGCCGGCGCCGGGTGAAGCGCAAGAGCGGCAACCTCGACGACTTCTGCCGTCGCTGGGGTGGCGAGTACAAGTACATGGTCGTGCTCGACGCCGACAGCGTCATGAGCGGCGAATGCCTGAGCAGCCTGGTGCGCCTGATGGAGGCCAACCCGGACGCCGGTATCATCCAGACCGGGCCGAAAGCCTCGGGCATGGACACCCTGTACGCACGCATGCAACAGTTTGCCACCCGCGTATACGGCCCGCTGTTCACGGCCGGCCTGCACTTCTGGCAGCTGGGCGAGTCGCACTACTGGGGCCACAACGCGATCATCCGCATGAAGCCGTTCATCGAGCACTGCGCCCTGGCGCCGTTGCCGGGCAAGGGCGCGTTCGCCGGTGCGATTCTCTCCCACGACTTCGTCGAAGCTGCGCTGATGCGCCGTGCCGGTTGGGGCGTGTGGATTGCCTATGACCTGCCGGGCAGCTACGAAGAACTGCCGCCCAACCTGCTCGACGAGCTCAAGCGTGACCGCCGCTGGTGCCACGGCAACCTGATGAACTTCCGCCTGTTCCTGGTCAAGGGTATGCACCCGGTGCACCGTGCGGTGTTCCTCACCGGGGTAATGTCGTACCTGTCGGCGCCGCTTTGGTTCCTGTTCCTGGTGCTGTCGACCGCGCTGCTGGCGACCAACACCCTGATGGAGCCGCAGTACTTCATCGAGCCGTACCAGCTGTACCCGCTGTGGCCGCAGTGGCACCCGGAAAAGGCCGTGGCGCTGTTCTCCACCACCATCGTGCTGCTGTTCCTGCCCAAGCTGCTCAGCATCATCCTGATCTGGGCCAAGGGCGCCGTCGAGTTTGGTGGGCGGGTGAAGGTGACCCTGTCGATGCTGATGGAGATGCTGTTCTCCATGCTGCTGGCACCGGTGCGCATGATCTTCCACACCCGCTTCGTGCTGGCCGCGTTCCTCGGCTGGGCCGCCACCTGGAACTCGCCGCAGCGTGACGACGACTCCACACCGTGGAGCGAGGCTGTGCGTCGCCATGGCCCGCAAACCCTGCTGGGCATTGCCTGGGCTGGGCTGGTGGCCTGGTTGAACCCAAGCTTCCTGTGGTGGTTGGCGCCGATTGTGGGTTCGCTGGTGCTGTCGATTCCGGTTTCGGTGATCTCCAGCCGCACCCGCCTGGGCCTGGCGGCCAAGGACGAGAAGCTGTTCCTCATCCCCGAGGAATACGCCACGCCGCAGGAGTTGCTGGCCACTGACCAGTACACCCACGAAAACCGCTGGCATGCCCTGCATGACGGCTTCGTGCGGGCCGTGGTCGACCCGCGGCAGAACGCCCTGGCCTGTGCCATGGCCACTGCCCGTCATGGTCAGGCGGCGCCAATCGAGGCGCTGCGTGCCGAGCGTGTGGCCAAGGCGATGGAGGTCGGGCCGAAAGGGCTGGACCTCAATACCCGCCTGGCTCTGCTCAGCGACCCGGTGGCGCTGACCCGCCTGCACGAGCAGGTGTGGGCAGAGCACAATGCAGCGTGGATCGATGTGTGGCGTGCGTCGATCAAGAACGACCCGCATTCACCGCTGTTGCCGCTGCACCCGGAAAACGAAGGCCAGCCGACACTCGTCGGCGCCTGACCGGGCCTCTTCGCGGGCACGCCCGCTCCCACAGGGAAATGCAGATCCCTGTGGGAGCGGGCGTGCCCGCGAAGCTTTTCAGGGCCCAGGCCGATTTTGGCCAACAAAGTCCCCCCCGGCGCTAGGTCCCCGAGCCGCCATGCGTTAGCATCCCATTCCGATACGACGCATAGGCCGGTACGGCCGTGCCAACACAATAAGATTCGCTACTTTTCTTGCTAGGGGACTTGGTGATGATCAAGAAATACCTTTCGCGGCTGATGGTCGGTGTAACCGCCCTGGTCGCTGTAACTGCGGCCCAGGCAGGCGCCATCGATGACGCGGTCAAGCGCGGCACCCTGAAGGTGGGCATGGACCCGACCTACATGCCGTTCCAGATGACCAACAAGCGTGGTGAGATCATCGGCTTCGAGGTCGATATCCTCAAGGCCATGGCCAAGTCCATGGGCGTGAAGTTCGAGGCTGTTTCCACCGCCTATGACGGCATCATCCCGGCCCTGCTGACCGACAAGTTCGACATGATCGGCAGCGGCATGACCCTGACCCAGGAACGCAACCTGCGCCTGAACTTCAGCGAACCCTTCATCGTGGTTGGCCAGACCCTGCTGATCCGCAAGGAGCTGGCTGGCGAGATCAAGTCGTACAAAGACCTGAACAACGAAAAGTACCGCCTGACCTCCAAGCTGGGCACTACCGGTGAAATGGTCTCCAAGAAGCTGATCGGCAAAGCCAAGTACCACGGCTACGACAACGAGCAGGAAGCGGTGATGGATGTGGTCAACGGCAAGGCTGACGCCTTTGTCTATGACGCGCCGTACAACGTGGTAGCGGTCGAGAAGGCCGGCGCTGGCAAGCTGCTGTTCCTCGAAGAACCTTTCACCTACGAGCCGCTGGCCTTCGGCCTGAAGAAAGGCGACTACGACAGCATCAACTTCATCAACAACTTCCTGCACCAGATCAAGCATGACGGGACCTACGATCGTATTCACGACAAGTGGTTCAAGAACAAGGACTGGCTGAAGGAAATGGAATAAGGCCCAGGCCAAAAGCCCGGCTTTATGACCCAGACGCGCAGGCAAACCCTGCGCGTTCGCATTTACGGAAGTACCCCACGTGATCAAACACAAGAAAGCCCAGTGGCCCTGGCACGGGTTGACCGCCCTGGTGCTGGTGGGCCTGGCAGTCAGCCTGTACCTGGCCACCTCAATGATGTCCTACGAGTGGCGCTGGAACCGCGTACCGCAGTACTTCGCCTACAAGGCTGAAGACACCCAGCGTGCTGCCGGTTACGGCACCGTTCAGGAAATTGTCATCTCCGGCGATAACGCCCGCGTCACGCTGAAGGACGAAAACGGCGATGAGCAAGTGCTCGACGTGGCCAAGGACAGCCTGCAACTGAGCCGTGGCGACGATGTTGCCGAAGGCGACCAGATCGGTGTAACCCGCCATTGGGCCGCCGGCCCGCTGGCCTGGGGCCTGTGGACCACGCTGTGGCTGTCGGTGGTATCCGGGGCGTTGGGCCTGGTGATTGGTCTGTTCGCCGGGTTGTGCCGGTTGTCGAACAACCCGACCCTGCGTGACCTGTCGACCGTTTATGTCGAACTGGTGCGCGGCACGCCGCTGCTGGTGCAGATTTTCATCTTCTACTTCTTCATCGGCACCGTGCTCAACCTGTCACGCGAGTTCGCCGGCGTGGCGGCACTGGCGCTGTTCACCGGCGCCTATGTAGCCGAAATCGTCCGTGCTGGCGTGCAGTCCATCGCCAAGGGCCAGAACGAAGCCGCCCGCTCGCTGGGCCTGAACGCTGGCCAGTCAATGCGCCATGTGATCCTGCCGCAGGCGTTCAAGCGCGTACTGCCGCCGTTGGCCGGCCAGTTCATCAGCCTGGTCAAGGACACCTCGCTGGTCTCGGTGATCGCCATCACCGAGCTGACCAAGAGCGGCCGCGAGGCCATCACCACCTCCTTCTCGACCTTCGAGATCTGGTTCTGCGTGGCAGGCCTGTACCTGCTGATCAACCTGCCGCTGTCGCACATTGCCAGCCGGCTTGAGCGGAGGCTTGCGCAAAGTGATTGAAGTCCGTGACCTGCTGAAAGTCTTCGATACCCGTGGCCATGTGGTGCGGGCTGTGGATAACGTCACCACCCAGGTCGCCAAGGGCGAAGTGGTGGTAGTGCTTGGCCCGTCGGGTTCGGGCAAGTCGACCTTCCTGCGCTGCCTGAACGGCCTGGAGCATTTCGACGAAGGCTTTGTAGCCATCGACGGCCTGCAACTGGCCGACCCGAAGACCGACATCAACGCCTACCGCCGCGAAGTCGGCATGGTGTTCCAGCACTTCAACCTGTTCCCGCACATGACCGTGCTGGAAAACCTGTGCCTGGCGCAGAAGGTGGTGCGCAAGCGCAACAAGGCGGACCGTGAGGCCAAGGCCCGGGCGTTGCTGGAAAAGGTCGGCATTGCACAGAAGGCCAACGAGTACCCCTCACGGCTTTCCGGTGGCCAGCAGCAGCGTGTAGCGATTGCCCGCGCCCTGTGCATGGAGCCCAAGGTCATGCTGTTCGATGAACCGACTTCTGCACTGGACCCGGAAATGGTCGGCGAGGTGCTGGACGTGATGAAGACCCTGGCCCAGGAAGGGATGACCATGGTCTGCGTTACCCACGAAATGGGCTTTGCCCGTGAAGTGGCTGATCGGGTGCTGTTCTTTGATCACGGCAAGCTGCTGGAAGATGCCTCGCCGCAGACCTTCTTCGATGCACCTAAGGATCCACGTGCGCAGGCGTTCCTGCGCCAGGTGCTGTAACCGCACCGGCCTCTTCGCGGGCACGCCCGCTCCCACAGGTACTGCGCAGCCCGTGAAACCTGCGCGATACCTGTGGGAGCGGGCATGCCCGCGAAGAGGCCAGCACAGGCAAGCCGCCCCTCAGGTTAGAGCTTGAACCGCCCCACCAGCCCCTGCAAGTGGGTGCCCAGCCGGGCCAATTCCACGCTTGAACTGGCTGTCTCTTCACTGGCCGCCGATGTCTGGTCGGAAATGTCCCGCACATTCATAACGCTGCGGTTGATCTCCTCGGCTACCGCCGTCTGCTCTTCTGCTGCCGTGGCAATCTGCTGGTTCATCGCCTGAATCGACGACACCGTCCTGGTAATGGTCTCCAGCGAACTGCCCGCTCGGCGCGTCAGCTCGACACTGCTGTCGGTCAACTGGCGGCTGCTGTCCATCACGCTGGCCACCCGCTGGGTGCCACTTTGCAGGCCGGCAATCAGCTCTTCGATCTCTTCGGTCGACTGCTGGGTGCGCTGGGCCAGGCTGCGCACTTCGTCGGCGACCACGGCAAAACCACGCCCGGCTTCACCGGCACGGGCGGCCTCGATCGCCGCGTTCAGGGCCAGCAGGTTGGTCTGCTGGGCCACCGACTTGATCACATCGAGTACGCTGCCGATCTTGTCGCTTTCGGCCTTGAGCTGGTTCATCGCTTCACTGGAGTTCACCACTTCGCCCGCCAGGCGCTCGATCTGCGCGACAGCTTCGCCCACCACCCGGTCACCTTCACGGGCTTGCTGGTCGGCCATCAGGGCCGCTTCCGAGGCCTGCTCGGCGTTACGTGCCACCTCGTGCACAGTGGCGGTCATCTGGTTCATGGCGGTCGCCACCTGGTCGGTCTCGACCTTCTGGTTGTTGACCCCCGCGCTGGTCTGCTCGGTGACGGCCGACAACTGTTCGGCGGCGCTGGCGATCTGCGTTACCCCGTCACCGATGCCGCCGATCAGCTCGCGCAGGCCTTGGGTCATGCGCTGCATGCTGGCCTGCAACTGGCCCAGTTCGTCGCGGCGCTGCACCGGCAGGCTCTGGGTCAGGTCGCCATTGGCCACGCGCTCTGCGGCACGCAAGGTCTGGCGTAGCGGAATGATGATCTGCCGGGTAATGGCCCAGGCGGCCAGCAGCCCAAGGGCCAGGGCCAGCGCAGTGGCCGCAGCGAGCAGGGTTTTGGCCTGGGCTGCGCCGGCGTCTCGCACTGCGGTTTGTGAGGCTGTCATCGCCTGGCTGGTCTGCAAGAGTACCGTGCCTTGCTCAGCCATGCGCCGTAAGGCCTGCTCCGTCGCGTCGGGGTCGGCAGCCGATTGCTTGAGGTCAGCGAACGCCTGCCGATAGTGGCGCACCGCTGTCATCTGTTGCTGGAGGCGTTGCTGGTCGTCGGGCTTTTCGATCTGGCCAAGCATCAGCTGGATCTGGCGCTCCAGATCGTCCAACGCTTTTTCCAGCTCTGCCACGGCTACGTTGTCGCGGTTGCGTTCATAGTGCTGGCGAGCGATACGCAAGTCCTGGGTGTACTGGTGGATCACCGAGATGTTCCCCAGCTTGTCGCCACGGTCGATGATGCTGTCCATGCCGTGCCAGCCGGTCAGGGTGATGGCCAAGGTCAACAGCAGCACCAGGCCGAAGCCCAGCCCAAGTTTGCGGTTGACGCTCACATTGCCCAGCGATTGGGCTAACCATTGATACATGTACGACTCCCGGGCGGCTTGGCAGCACAAATAGTTGTAGTGTTGCCAAGGCCATCGGCCCGGGAGGGGGAAACTTGATGGCCGAGAAAGTGACGTTTACGTCAGAAAATACGCGAAAGCAGCGCAGTGACGGCGGTTTCTACCCGCAGGATACGATCACCCAGTTGTACCGGTGCCAA
Organism: Pseudomonas sp. NPDC008258; assembly: GCF_042956345.1. Taxonomy (NCBI): domain Bacteria; kingdom Pseudomonadati; phylum Pseudomonadota; class Gammaproteobacteria; order Pseudomonadales; family Pseudomonadaceae; genus Pseudomonas; species Pseudomonas sp. NPDC008258. The sequence goes on along the minus strand of NZ_JBIBGE010000004.1, from coordinate 87,116 downwards.
GCCAGCCTTGCCGAGCAGTTCTATTTCGTAGGGGATCCAGCCACCTTCGGGGCCAATTGCCAGGGTTACGGCCTGCTCCACGGCGCGCGGGCAGGCGGGGTAGGGGCCTGGGTGGCCGACTAGACCGAGGGTGCCGTCGGCGATGGCGGGCAGGCGGTCTTCGACGAAGGGCTTGAAGCGCTTCTCGATGATGACCTCAGGCAGCACCGTGTCACGCGCCTGCTCAAGGCCCAGGATCAGGTTTTCGCGAATGCTCTGCGGCTGCAGGAACGGCGTTTGCCAGAAGCTTTTCTCGACCTTGTAGCTGTTCACCAGGATCAGCCGTGGCACGCCCAGGGTGGCGACGGTCTGGAACAACCGGCGCAGCATTTTGGGCCTTGGTACGGCCAGCACAAGGGTCAGCGGCAGCTTGGCCGGTGGCTGCTGGTCGAAGGCCACTTCAAGTTCGGCTTCGTGCCTTTCCAGGCGCAGCACCGTGGCCTTGCCCATCAGGCCGTTGACGCGGCCCACGCGCAGGTTATCGCCCACCGCAACACGGTGGATTTCCTGCATGTGGGTAAAGCGCCGGTCAGCGAGAACGACGCGGTCGGCCGAGACGAAGTCGGCCTCTTCAAGGAGCAACAGATTCACGGTTGGGTCGCTGGTGGTTGGTCGTTGTGGTCGTTGGCTTCTTCGTCGTGGGCGCTACGCTTGCGGATCAGGCTGCCGCACAGCACGCCGACCTCGAACAGCAGCCACATGGGCACGGCCAGCAAGGTCTGGGAGAAGATGTCTGGCGGGGTAAGCACCATGCCGACCACGAAGCAGCCGATGATCACGTAAGGGCGGATCTTCTTCAGGTACTTCACGTCGACCACGCCGATCCACACCAGCAGCACAACCGCCACCGGGATTTCGAAGGCCACGCCAAAGGCGAAGAACAGCGTCATCACGAAGTCGAGGTAGTTGGCGATGTCGGTCATCATTGCAACGCCTGCCGGGGTGGCGGCGGCAAAGAACTTGAACATCAGCGGGAACACCAGGAAATAGGCAAAGGCCATACCGGCGTAGAACAACAGAATGCTCGACACCAGCAGCGGAATGGCAATGCGCTTTTCATGGCGGTACAGCCCGGGTGCGATAAAGCCCCAGATCTGTTGCAGGATGAACGGGATCGCCAGGAACAGCGACACGATCATGGTCAACTTGAACGGCGTCAGGAACGGCGAGGCCACGTCGGTGGCGATCATCGTCGCGTTGGCCGGCAAGTGGTCGCGCAGAGGCGCCGAGACCAGCGTGTAGATCTGCTGGGCGAAGGAGAACAGCCCGGCAAAGATCAGGAAAATGACGGCAACGCAGCGCAACAGGCGGGTGCGCAGTTCGGTCAGGTGCGAAACCAGCGGCATGGGCTGGTCGTGTTCCGGATTCTCGCTCATGGGGCTCGCGGTGGTTGAGGCGGTTCAGAAGGTGTGGCCGGGGCGGCTGGGATGTCGACCGGCCTGGCTTCAAGCCCGGCAGGCGGCTGCACGCTGGCCGTGGTCACAGGAGGCTGCGCCGGCGGCGTCATCGGGTTGAGGATGCGCTTGGCTTCCTCTTCCATTTGCAGGATGTGCTCGTTGTGCAACTGGCGGCGGATGTCGTCAGCACCGATTTCGCGCTCGACCTCCATCTTGATGCTGTTGAAGCTGCGCTTGAGCCGGCCGATCCACAGGCCTGCCGTGCGCGCGGCACCCGGCAGGCGCTCGGGGCCGAGCACCAGCAGGGCGACAAGGCCGACGAGCAGCAGCTCGCTGAAACTGATGCCGAACATGGGTCAGTCTTTCCGCTGCGGCTCTTGGACCGGCTGGGCCTGCCCTTCGATGGTGTGGCCTTGCTGTGGCTGGGCAGTGTTCTGCACCGGCGGCACGGGCTGGGCAGGCGGAGGGGTCTGCTCGGCCGGCTTGTTCTCTTCGTCGTTCATGGCCTTGCGGAAGCCCTTGATCGACTCACCCAGGTCGCTGCCGAAGTTCTTCAGCTTCTTGGTGCCGAACACCAGGACTACGACTACCAGCAGGACGATCCAGTGTTTCCAGTCAAAGATACCCATTTCGTACTCCTGAAAAATGTGTGTACAGCAAATCGATCCGGCAACGCGGCCCCTGTGGGAGCGGGCATGCCCGCGAACACCGGCACAGCCGGTGCCATGCACCGCGTCGCATCTTTCGCGGGCGCGCCCGCTCCCACAGGCGCCCCGATTAAACGTCAGGCAGAAGGCTGGCGTGCGGCCTTCTCATCATGCCCGGACAGCCCAAAGCGGCGGTCCAGCTCATCCAGCACGGCTTGCGGATGCTGGCCCAGCGCGCTGAGCATCACCAGGCTATGAAACCACAGGTCGGCGGTTTCGTAGATGACATCACTGTAATCCTTGCTCACGGCCGCATCTTTGGCGGCGATGATGGTCTCGATCGACTCTTCGCCGAGCTTTTCAAGGATCTTGTTCAGGCCCTTGTGGTACAGGCTGGCCACGTACGAGCTGTCGGGCGCCGCTTGCTTGCGTTCTTCAAGCACTTCGGCCAGGCGGTTGAGGGTGTCGCTCATGTCAGTGTCCTGCGCTGTAGATGGCATCCGGGTCTTTCAGGACCGGGTCGACGACTTTCCACTGGCCGTCCTCGAAGACGCGGTAGAAGCAGCTTTCACGGCCGGTATGGCAGGCAATATGGCCCAGTTGCTCGACCATCAGGATGATCACGTCGGCGTCGCAGTCCAGGCGCAGTTCATGCAGCTTCTGCACATGCCCGGACTCCTCGCCCTTGCGCCACAGCTTGCCACGCGAACGCGACCAGTAGATGGCACGTTGCTCAGCGGCAGTCAGTGCCAGCGATTCACGGTTCATCCACGCCATCATCAATACGCGTCCGGTCTTGTGGTCCTGGGCGATTGCCGGTACCAGGCCATCGCTGTTCCACTTGATCTCGTCCAGCCAGTCTTTCATTGTCGACTCCAGAACGGCCCGCTCCTGTACCGGGCCCTTTGCGCTAGTGTGCCAGCCACGCGAGCGGCTGGCTATTGGCGCACGATCAGGTAAACGCCCGCGGCCAGCATCAGCCAGGCTGGCCAGGCGGCAGGGGCGGCCAGGCTGGCAGCCTCGGCAGCGCCCGCGGCCAGCACCGCGCCACCACCGAGCAGGCCGGCGCCCAGCAGGCGCAGGGCCCAGCGGTCACCCTGGCGGCGGCGTTCCGGCAGTTGCGGGTCGTGAAGGTGCGGCTGCGACAGGCGTTCGAGCAGGTCGCGGGCCATGTTGGCCAGGTGCGGCAATTGCTCGACCTGGCCATGAATGTTGCCGAATACGGCCTTGGGGCTGTAGCGGTCGCGCATCCAGCGTTCGAGGAATGGCTTGGCGGTGCTCCACAGGTCCAGGTCAGGGTACAGCTGGCGCCCCAGGCCTTCGATGTTGAGCAGGGTTTTCTGCAACAGCACCAGTTGCGGCTGCACTTCCATGTTGAAGCGCCGCGCGGTCTGGAACAGGCGCATCAGCACCTGGCCGAAGGAAATATCCTTTAACGGTTTTTCGAAGATCGGCTCGCACACGGTGCGGATCGCCGCTTCGAATTCGTTGACCTTGGTGTGTGCCGGCACCCAGCCCGAGTCGATGTGCAGTTGGGCGACGCGGCGGTAGTCACGCTTGAAGAACGCGATCAGGTTGCGCGCCAGGTAGTCCTGGTCTTCGGCCGTCAGGCTGCCGACAATGCCGCAGTCGATGGCAATGTACTGCGGGCTCCACGGCTTGACCGTGCTGACGAAGATGTTGCCTGGGTGCATGTCGGCATGGAAGAAGCTGTCGCGGAACACCTGGGTGAAGAACACCTCCACGCCACGCTCGGCCAGCAGTTTCATGTCGGTGCGCTGGTCGGCCAGGGTGGCCATGTCGGTCACCGGCACGCCGTAGATGCGCTCCATCACCAGCACTTTGGGGCGGCACAGGTCCCAGTAGACCTGGGGCACGTACATCAGCTCGGAGCCTTCGAAATTGCGCCGCAACTGGCTGGCGTTGGCAGCCTCGCGCAGCAGGTCGAGCTCGTCGTAGATGGTTTTCTCGTAGTCGCCGACGATTTCCACCGGGTGCAGGCGGCGGGCATCGGCCGAGGCGCGCTCGGCGGCCTTGGCGATCAGGAACAGCCACGCCAGGTCCTGGGCGATGACCGGCTTCAGGCCCGGGCGCACCACCTTGACCACCACTTCTTCGCCGGTTTTCAGGCGTGCGGCATGTACCTGGGCGACCGAGGCCGAAGCCAGCGGCTCTACGTCAAAGCGGCTGAACAGCTGCGCAACCGGGGCGCCCAGCTGTGCCTCGATCAGTGCCACGGCCTGCTTGGGGTCGAACGGCGGTACACGGTCCTGCAACAGCATCAGCTCATCGGCGATGTCGTTGGGCAGCAGGTCGCGGCGGGTGGACAACAACTGGCCGAACTTGATGAAAATCGGCCCCAGGTCCTGCAGTGCCAGGCGCAGACGCGCGCCGCGGCTCAGCTCGGACGGCTTGCGCGGCAGCCAGCGCCAGGGCATCAGCAGGCGCAGGCTCATCAGCCACCAGGGCAGCGGCAGGTCGAACAGCAGGTCATCGAGACGGTAGCGGATCACCACACGCTGGATGCGAAAAAGACGGCGGACGGCGAGCAGCTTCATGCGTTATCGCTGGTATCAAGGGATCGGGAAAGGCGCTTGAGGCGCGCCTCGAGGCGTTCGGTATCGAGCTTCAGTGCATCGAGTTCGCTGAAGGCGGCTTCGGCTTCACGCTTGCCTACCAGGGTGCGGGACTCTTCGGCCAGGTACTCGGACAGGTTCTGGCTGAAACGCGCCAGGCCCTGGCGGGTCCAGCGTGCGCGCAGGCGGATATGGCCGGCCAGCATGGCCGTTGCGACCGGGCCAAGCCAGCGTTGCAGCTCGTGCTCCCAGTCCAGCTCCAGGTCCTGTAATACACCGAACAGGTCGAGCAGCACGGCGCTGTCGCCATGCAGTTCGACCTGCGGGCTGTGCAGCACGGCGGTCTTGTCCCGGGCCAGGGCCAGTTGCGCCAGGCTGCCGGCCGGTGCGCGCAGGCTGCAGTCGACCTCGCCTTGCCAGTGGGCGGCGAGCATCAGGCCTTCTTCATCGGGCAGGATGAACACCTGCAAGGCCGGTTGGCGGCAGTCGATCTCGATGACCTTGCCTTCCAGTGCAGCCAGCCGCGGCAGGGCGGTGCTGTCCATGCGCAGGACGCGGTTCAGGCCATGTTCGACGCTGGCGAGCAGCCCGGCCAGCAGCATCAGGGTTTGATCCCCCGGTGCACGGCAACGATGCCGCTGGTCATGTTGTGGTAGGTGACGCGGTCGAAACCGGCCTCGACCATCATGCTTTTCAGCGTTTCCTGGTCGGGGTGCATGCGGATCGATTCGGCGAGGTAACGGTAGCTCTCCGAGTCGTTGGTGATCAGCTTGCCAGCCAGCGGCATGAAGGCGAACGAGTAGGCATCGTAGGCCTTGGACATCAGCTTGTTGGTCGGCTTGGAGAATTCCAGGATCAGCAGGCGGCCGCCGGGCTTGAGCACCCGCAGCATCGAACGGATGGCTTCGTCCTTGTGGGTGACGTTGCGCAGGCCGAAGGCGATGGTCACGCAGTCGAAGTGGTTGTCCGGGAACGGCAGCTTTTCAGCGTCGGCCTGCACGAACTCGATGTTGCCGGCCACGCCACGGTCGAGCAGGCGGTCACGGCCAACCTTGAGCATCGAGTCGTTGATGTCGGCCAGCACCACCTGACCAGTCGGGCCGACCAGGCGCGAGAACTTGGCGGCCAGGTCACCGGTACCGCCGGCGATGTCCAGCACCCGGTTACCGCTGCGCACGCCCGACAGCTCGATGGTAAAGCGCTTCCACAGGCGGTGCATGCCGCCGGACAGCACGTCGTTCATCAGGTCGTACTTGGCTGCCACCGAGTGGAACACTTCGGCGACTTTCTTCGCCTTCTGGCTTTCAGGGACGTCCTGGTAGCCAAAGTGGGTGGTGGGTTCGGCGTGGTCGCCTTTGCGCTGGTCGTTCATATCGCTTCACCGGAAAAAATTACCGCCATTCTAGGGCGAACGGGCGGATTTGTCTTGGCGGGGTGTGCCAGTGGGCAGGGGCGGGCATAATGCCAATTATGTCTTCATCTTCAGGAACACCCGCATGACCCAGATCAGCGTCGAACGCAAACACTCCCTCGGCCGCGATGCCGCCCGGGCCAAGGCCGAAGCGCTGGTCGACAAGCTCAGCCGCGAATACGACCTGAAGGCCACCTGGAACGGTGACCGTGTCGACGTGGCACGCAGCGGGGCAAACGGCAGCGTGCACATTGGCGAAGACAGCATCCGCGTGGAGCTGAAACTCGGCATGATGCTGTCGATGATGAGCGGCACCATCAAGGGTGAAATCGAGCGGGCGCTGGACAAGGCACTGGCCTGACGCCCGCTGCTGTCAGTTGTCGGGGAACGGGATAAGGTCCTCGACCTGCTCCAGGCGCAGATCACCCCGATAGATGTCATAACGCTCCGTGGCGGCCAGTGCCCGCTGCAAACGCTCGTCACGGCTCATGGCGTTCGGGAACTTCAAATGGCCTTTCGCAAAGCGACGGGCAGCGGCACTGGCGCTGGTGTAGTGGAAATGCGCTTCCCAAAGCTTTTGCCTGGGTTGCAGGCGATAAATGTCATAGACATCCAGAAAGTCGTTGGCCTTGAGCTTCTTGCGGCTTTTGCTCAGCCTGACCTCGACTTCGTCTGCTTCCACCAGGAAACGCAAAGCCCTGCTGTCGGGGTGCTGCGAGGCCAGATAAGCGCGGGTCAACAGGCGTTGTTTTTCTTCCTGCACTTCGTCAATCGCCTGCTCCAGCCGGCTGGCCAGTGAATGCTCTTGCTCCGGGCCGGTTCGCAACTGCGCGGCGACCTCAGACATGTCCTGTACATAGAATTCAAGCAGGTCCGCCAGGCTGTTGGGCCCGTCCAGATGGCGGGAAGCGTGGGCGATCCTGGCGGTTTTCTGGGCCAGCAGGTCATTGCCGGTACGACGCAGGCGAGCGTAGTCAGGTGCGGGCACCGGTTGCGGCACGGCTTCCCAGTGATCGCCCTGTTGCTGATAGCGGGTAACGGTCTGTTCGGTCAGCGGGTCGATCTGCACGGTTTCGCTGCCCTCATCAGCCTCCTCGACGATCAGGGCTCGGCCCCGGCTGGTGCGGATGATCTTGCGTCTGGCAGGGCGTACCTTATGGGTCAGGGGTTGTTCGGGCAGTGCATCCTGTGTGTCGGCAGCAGCCGAGACGACGGTGAGGTCATGCTCGGTCAGGTTGATCAATGCATTGATTTCGCCGATGTATTCATTCAAGCGGCTGCTGTCCACTGCAGGAATATCGCGTGAAAGCAAATACTCGGCATTGCCCAGTGACAGCTTGTACTCGCGCAGTGCGCTCTCCAGCGGCTCTTTCTGCTCCTCTGGCTTCAGGTGGGCTGCGGTGAGGCTGTCGTGGCTGAGCAGGGCTTCGTGCAAATGCTTGCTGCGCAGGTCTTGTTGCGCGAACAGGGTGCTTTCGAAGTTTTCTGCAGTCAGCTGGTGCCTTCTCACGACCAGTTGAACCAGATCGCTCAGGATCTGGCCACGGGTGATCAAGGTCGAGTAGCGCCGGTTGTTGATGATGGTGTCGAGTTTCTTGCGCTTGCCTGAGAACTGGATTTGCCCATCGGTCAGTGCCTCGCTGAGGTTCTGGTCCAGGCGTTGGCTGACGTTGAAGACGCGCCTGTGGATGCCCAGTGCTGCCCCGATGTTCTTGCTGTAGTCCAGGTACAGTTGTGCCTGCTCCTGGCCGAAAGGCAGCTGCACCAGCCGGCGCGACTGGCGCCTGAGCGTTTCATAGTCATTTATGTCGAGCAGGCGACGGAGCTGCTGCAGGTCGGCGGTCAGTAACTGCTCCCACCACTGGCCACGGGCAAATGACGCAGCGCCCTTGGGGTCGAACCTGGCGTATTTCGGGTCGCTCATGCTGGCGTAAAGTTGCGCCTGCTCCCTGATCAGCCCGGCCTGTTTTTCGTAGGTAAGTGCCAGCACCTCGATGTTTGCGCGTGCCTCGTTGCGCAGGGCCCGTAGCGCCTGCCGCTGCTCCTGCAGGGGTTCCGGCAGGCTGTCGAGTGCGACGCCCGGGTAATCATCCAGGGACTTCTCGAATGCCAGGTGCGCCTGGTCATAGGCTTTCACCCTTTCCAGGTAACCATCGATGAAGGTATCCGTACTGGTGAGTTTTTTGTCGTTCGCCACTCGGCTTTCGAGCATTTTCCTGAAGGCTTCTTTCTTTTCATCGATCAGCGCCTTGGCCGTTTTCGGCATGCCGCCCGGCAAGTGCAGGTCGAGCATCCATTCGCCGTTCCAGCGCGTCAGCCAAGGCCCGTTGCTGCGTTCGCGGCCAGCCATGTAGTAGCCGTCTGGCTCTGCGCCCCAGGTCTGCGACCATTCGCTCTCGCTGACCTGAGGGCCAATGATGCGCATGCCGCTCCAGCGCTCTTCGACTTCGTAGGCGACATTTTGCAGTTTTACGTAGTAACGCTCGTCAACCTTGTACAAGCCACGCATACGGCCGCTGGCCAGTGCGCTCTGCCCGTCCAGGTTGACCTTCGCACGCAAGGTGTCGAGGGCCGCGCGGGCATCATGGGGCAGGTTGCCGAGCCGCTGGTCGTGCCCCCATTGGCTGACATTCAGCGCTGCGGGCCGCGGTTGTTCGGCAAGGGCGAGCCAGGTTGTTTGCTCAGGCGGCTGCCTGGCAAGTGCGCCGGGGTTGCGGCGTGGTTCGGGCTGGAGCGCTGTTTCGGTTTCAGCTTCGGGGGTGGCAGCCATGGGCCCATGGGCCAGCAGCATGGCCAGGTTCAGCAGGATATCGCTACCAGCGAGCACCTTTTCTTCGGTGCTGCCCTGGGTCAATGCTGCCAGGTCATCCTTGATGCCGAGCAAGGCTGCGACCAACCAGGCAACCAGACCGGCCGGCCCTCGCAGCAGGGGCGTGGCCGTGTTGAACGCCAGCCATGCGAACTGCACCACCAGCGCCCAGCGCTGTTCGGCGTTGGAAACACTCTGCCGTGAAGCCAGCAACAGGAGCATGTCGGCCCTGGCTTGAAACATCATCTGGTCCAGATCACCGGGCGATGGCGTAAAGGCCAGGGTGACGGGGGCCCGCAGCTGCTCAATGGCATCTGCGGCCAGCGCGGAGGCCGGCCCCAGCAGGTGCGCCAGCTCCGTGAGGCCAGCGTGCAGGTGCGGGTGGGTGAAGCCGTCATTGGCATAAATGGGGTGGGCGTCGTCATCCAGCCAGGCGAGGACGTCTTGCTGCAGGCCATGTTCGGTGCGGATCGCTGCCATCAATTGGCTGCGGCTGTCGAACTGCCTGACGGCCTGTGCTGTGGCCATGGGGCGGTAAAGCACCCAGGTTGCAGTAGCAGGTACCTCGATCACGAACATGCCATGCACCTGGTTGGCCTTCGGGCCACCCGGCACGCTGTTGAATGCCAATGGAGCGAGGTTCAGCGATGCGCTGCTGTTGGCCTTACGGCGGCAAAAGTCGGCGATGGCCTGCCAGGTTCGCTCGCTCAACTGCCCGCCGATCTTTGCCTGTAACGCACTCAGCAGCAGGGCACTACGCCATTCCTGGGCAAAGCGCTGGCGGCGTTTGTCGGTGTCGGCCCCCGCTTGCAACTGGTCGTGAACAAATTGCGGATAGTGGCCGCCAATGTCCACGGCACTGATCAGTGCATGTACATAGTCAAGGTTCATCCAGCTGCTGAGCGTCTGCTGGTCGGCCAATTGAATGGCCGAGGCTACCTGGTCACCGCCCAGGGGCAGACGCGAAATGGCCATTTCGGTCAGACTGATGGTTTTCAGGTACTCAAGTCTCGCAGGCCCCGCGGAGGACGTCTGCACCACCTGTGAAATCGTTATTTGCACCTGATCAGGGTTGTAAGGCGGCTCGGCCGGGTGGTCATTGCGCATCTGCTCGCGCAGGCGGCGAACCGTGAACTGCTGCAAGTCTTCGATCCCGTCCAGGGAAGATTCACCCTGTGCCAGCATGTGCTCCGCCGACAGCTCCAGCAGCGCCGTGTGGTACTGGAACCGATCTGTCACCGTGGCGTTCTCCAGCCAGTCAGGCAGCCTGATGGCGGGTGTCGATTGCTCAAGGTGGAAGCACGCCGGGAAAGTCGATGAGGGGTCGCTCAGCCGGCTGAACAGCTCCTCCAGATCACTGGCTTGTTCGATAGCGCCAAGTTGAACGCGGTCAATCTGTTGCAATATCGCGTTGAGCAGTTGCCGGGCCTGGTAGCCGAACGGGTCCTCGGCCAGTGCAGTGCAGGCCCAGGACATCGTGTCGAACGCATACTGCCCGGAAAGCTCGTCGCGCAAGGCAACGGCGAAGGCCGCAAGCCCGTTGAAGCCACGTACAGTGCCAGAGGGCCTGCACCACAAGACCAGATCGCGCGCGTCTTTCTTGCCAGTGACAAGCAGGTCCGGCAATACCTGCTGAACCGTAGTGCCTGGGGTGTTGAACGAAACCTGCAAACCCTGCACGTTTGCCGATGTGCCCGTTTGCGCGAGCATGGCGTACAGCAAGGCTTTCTGATCGCTGTCCAGGCCTTGGCGTTCAAGCGTTGCGAACAATGCGGCCCTCAGCATCTGCTGCATCCAGCGCAGGCGGGTTATATCCGAGTCGCCTTCGCAGCTGTTCCAGAAACTGACTTGTGCCTGCTGGAATGCCTCGCAGAGGGTCGTCAGCATATCGTCTAAGGCCGTGTTCAGGTCGGCCATGCGAATGTCGATGGTCGGTGCGGCTTCCTGGGGGCGAAAGATGGCCGGTGGGGCCAGGCTGAGCTGGTCCGTGGGCTTTAGCGCCATGGGCAGGCCGGTGAGGAAATGCTCAAGCAAGGTGTCGACCAGGTTGCCTGGCTGTGCTTGTGGATCTTCTTGCGCGCCGGGCAGGATGCTGAAGCCCTCCAGGGACCGCAACTGCGGATGGTTCTTGCGGGTCCACGGGTAGCGTGCTGCGAGTGCGTCGAAGGCCGCGGTGGCAATGACTGCGCGCAGGCGGGGGCGGTTGGCGAACTGCTTCGCTACCTCTTGCCTGAACGAAATGGACGCAGTGATGGGTGATTGGGGCATGGCATGAGGCTCCGGTCAAAGGGAGTTGAATGCTCAAGCGCCAGAGCGAAGCGGTTGCGGTAGATAGATCAGCATGGCGATCTTAGGGTGCAGTTTCTAATTCATCTCCCTACCTTATGCTCAAGCCCAACCTCCATGGGCGGTTCATCCCTCCACTCATGAACATGAGGTACAGAGCATGGCCAAAGTGAATGTGAAGAAGAAGGACGACGCCCAATGCACCTTGGGCGAGGTGCGCGGCTACGCGCGCAAGATCTGGCTGGCGGGCATTGGCGCTTACGCCCGTGTTGGCCAAGAGGGCTCCGACTACTTCCAGGAGCTGGTCAAGGCCGGCGAAGGGGTCGAAAAACGTGGCAAGAAACGCATCGACAAAGAGCTTGATGCGGCCAATAACCAGATCGACGAAGCGGCTGAAGAAGTCAGTCGCGTACGCGGCAAGGTAGAAATTCAACTCGACAAGATCGAAAAAGCTTTCGACGCACGGGTAGGGCGCGCCTTGAATCGCCTGGGCATTCCGTCTAAACATGACGTTGAGGCGTTGTCGGTCAAGCTTGAACAGCTGCACGAGCTGCTTGAGCGCGTCGCGCACAAACCATAAGGAGAGCAGGATGGCTGGCAAGAAGAACACCGAGAAAGAAGGCAGCTCCTGGGTCGGCGGGATCGAGAAGTACTCCCGCAAGATCTGGCTGGCGGGGCTGGGAATCTATTCGAAGATCGACCAGGACGGCCCGAAGCTGTTCGACTCGCTGGTGAAGGATGGCGAGAAGGCCGAGAAGCAGGCTAAGAAAACCGCTGAAGACGTGGCTGAAACCGCCAAGTCGTCCACCACTTCGCGCGTGTCTGGCGTGAAGGACCGCGCACTGGGCAAATGGAGCGAACTCGAAGAGGCCTTCGACAAGCGCCTGAACAGCGCCATCTCGCGTCTGGGCGTGCCGAGCCGCAACGAGATCAAGGCCCTGCACCAGCAAGTGGACAGCCTGACCAAGCAGATCGAAAAACTGACCGGTGCTTCGGTTACGCCGATTTCGTCGCGCACTGCGGCGGCCAAGCCGGCAGCCAGCAAGGCAGCGGCCAAGCCACTGGCCAAGACTGCGGCGGCCAAACCTGCGGCGAAGACTGCGGCGGCCAAGCCGGCAGCCAAGACGGCAGCGGCGAAACCTGCAGCCAAGCCTGTCGCCGCCAAGCCTGCGGCTAAACCGGCAGCGGCCAAACCTGCGGCAGCCAAGAAACCCGCAGTGAAGAAAGCGCCGGCCAAACCGGCAGCCGCCAAGCCGGCAGCGCCAACGGCCAGCGCTGCTCCTGCTGCAACTGCGGCCCCGGCACCTGTCGCCGCTCCGGCCAGCAGCACACCGTCGGCCCCAACCGGTACCGGTACCCTGATCTGATACCGCGCCGCCTGCTTCGCGGGCTTGCCCGCTCCCACAGGTAAATCACAGTGCTTCAGAGCAGTGACCTACCTGTGGGAGCGGGCGTGCCCGCGAAGGCCGCACCGCCGAACCAGCAGGCTTACCCCTCCAGGTATTTCACCGCCAACTGCTCCGCCGCCGCCCGTGCCTGGGCCTGCAAATGCGGCGCCACCAGCATCATCACCTGATACACCACAATCCCCACATCCCCCTCGCGCCCCAGCACCCGCTGGTAATCCAGCGAGAACATCAGCGTCAGGGTGATCTGCTCCACCAGTTGCCCCAGCGCCTGGGTCTCACTCTCCACCAGCCCCTGGCCCTTGAGGCTGGCCAACAGCGCCGCCAACGTACGCTTTAGCGCGTTGATCAGGCTGCGCATGCCACGCGCCAGCTTGGGCAGCCGGCCAGTGAGGTTGGACAGGTCCTGGAACAGGAAGCGGTACTGGGCCATGTGCTCGACGATCAGGTGCAGGAACAGCCAGTAGTCCTCGGCGTCCAGGCGCACTTCCAGGGGCGGGTCCAGCAAGGGCATCAGCGCTTCCTCGAAGCGCTCGAACAGCCCCAGCACCAATGGCTCCTTGCCGTGGAAGTGGTAGTACAGGTTACCCGGGCTGATGCCGAGTTCGTTGGCAATCTCCAGGGTGGATACATTCGGTTCGCCCTGTTGGTTGAACAGTTGCAGGGCGCATTCGAGGATACGGTCGCGGGTCTTCATCCAGTTGTCTGGCTCATCGGGTCAGGACATAGGTGCCTGGCGCCGGGCCGAGCGGTGGGTACGTGCTGTTGCCCAGCTCGGTGCGCGGCGCCTTGAGCGGGCCGGAGCGTGGCGTGATCCACTCCAGCCACAAGGGCCACCAGCTGCCGTCGCTGCGGTTGGCCTCGTAGAACCAGGCGCGTGGGTCTCCCGACAGTTTCGGGTTTTCCAGGTAGTAGGCCTTGGGGTTGCCGGGCGGGTTGATGATGCTCTGGATGTGCCCGCTGTTGGCCAGTACGAAGCGGCGCTCGCCACCGAGTAGCAAGGCCGAGCGATACACGGCGTCCCACGGGGTGATGTGATCGTTGCTGCCGGCCACGGTGAAGCTGTCCAGGTCGACCTGCTTGAGGTCGATGGGCGTACCGCACACCTCAAGACCTGCCGGGTGGGTCAGCGGGTTGTGCTTGAAGAAGTCCAGCAAGTCGCCGTGCAGCGCTGCCGGCAGGCGTGTGTTGTCGGCGTTCCAGTAGAGGATGTCGAAGGCGGGCGGGGCCTTGCCCAGCAGGTAGTTGTTGACCCAGTAGTTCCAGATCAGGTCGTTGGGGCGCATCCAGGCGAAAATCCTGGCCACCTCGCCGCCGTCCAGCACACCCCTTTGATACGAGCGGCGCTTGGCGGCCTCGACGGTCTGCTCGTCGGCAAACAGGCTGGCCGGGCTGTCGAACTTGCTGTCGAGCAGGCTGACCAGGTAGGTGGCGCTGCGGATCTTGCGCAATTGATGCTTGGCTTGCAGGTGGCCCTGCAATGCGGCCATCGTCAGCCCGCCGGCGCAGGCGCCCATCAGGTTGGGGTCGCGATTGCCGCTGATGCTGCGGCAGGCGTTGAGTGCTTCTTCCAGGGCTTGCACATATGAGGACAGCCCCCATTCGCGGTGGCGCGGGTCGGGGTTACGCCAACTGACCATGAACACCTGCAGGCCGTTCTTGAGCATGTACTGGACGAAGCTGTTGTGCGCCTGCAAGTCGAAGATATAGAACTTGTTGATTTGCGGGGGCACCACCAGCAAAGGCCGGGCGTGCTGTTTTTCACTCATCGGCTTGTACTGGATCAGCTCCAGCAGCTCGTTGCGAAACACCACTGCGCCGGGCGTTGCAGCCACGTTGCCACCGACCTCGAAGGCGCGTTCGTCCACCTGGCGTGGCAGGCCGTCGTTGTGGCGCAGGTCGTCGAGCAAGTGCGCCACGCCACGCACCAGGCTCTGCCCACCGGTGTTCAGCAGCTCTTTGACGGCCAGCGGGTTGAGCAGCGAGTTGCTCGGTGCCAGCGCGTCATTGATCAGGCCGAACAGAAAGTGCGCACGGGCCCGGTCATCATCATCCAGGTGGCTTTCGTCGATCCACAGGCGGGTCTGCTTCTGCCAGGCCAGGTAGGCCTGCAGGCTGCGCCGGTAGAATGGGTTCTGGCTCCAGGTCGGGTCGCTGAAGCGGCTGTCACGCGGGTTGGGCTGGTAGGGCGAGTCGCCCAGTATCACGCGACCGAGTTGGCCGCCGAGCGCCAGCAGGTGTCGGGCCGTGTGCACGGGGTTGGTCAAGCCGTGGCGGCCCACCCTGCGCAGGGTCGACACCAGGTCGCGCCCACGCAGGCCGAGTATGGCGTTTTGTACGTTCATGCTGGTGGCGGGGAGCGTTTTCGTTCCTTTGGCCGGTTTGTCTGTCATGGCAACACTCCCTCGTCTTACCCGATGCCTGGGCAGCGACAATCAACCGCCAGAGGCGGGGCGCGGGTGCATGACCGCGCGCTGACGTTCTTCCTGGAGAAA
This sequence comes from Pseudomonas sp. NPDC008258, assembly GCF_042956345.1. Taxonomy (NCBI): domain Bacteria; kingdom Pseudomonadati; phylum Pseudomonadota; class Gammaproteobacteria; order Pseudomonadales; family Pseudomonadaceae; genus Pseudomonas; species Pseudomonas sp. NPDC008258. The sequence continues at coordinate 72,050 of NZ_JBIBGE010000004.1, read as the reverse complement.
CTTCATGATGATTGGTGCGACGGCCTCGGCCCGGGTAATCAGGAACAGGTGACCATCGTCGATTATGTGTAGCTGGGCATTGGGAATCCGCCAAGCCAGCAGGCGCATGTTGACCAGTGGGATCAGCGGGTCGTCGTCGCCGGCCAGCACCAGCGTCGGCTGGTTTATCTTGTGCAGCCAGTGAATGCTGGTCCAGCCCAGGCCGGCGAAAAGCTGCCAGTAGTAGCCCAGCTTGCCACCGGAGCGCACCTTGGACGCATGGTGCATGGCCAGGTCCGGGTCGCGGCGGAAGGCTCCACCGTAGATCATTGGCGCGATGCGGATCACATGAGACGGCTGCACGTAGCGCCTGGGGCTGGCCATCATCCACAACACCTTGGGCTTGCCCGGTACCATGACTGCGCCCGCGGCAGTGGCGGCCAGCACCAGTTTCTTGCAGCGTTCCGGGTAATCGTGGGCGAACTGCTGGGCCAGGGCGCCGCCCCAGGACACGCCGATGGCGCTGACCTGGCCGTAGTCCAGGTAATCGAGCATGCGCGCGGTCAGCTTGGCCAGGCCAGGAAAACGATAAGGGTGGCGCGGTGTGGACGAACCACCAACCCCGGGCACGTCGAAGGCGATGACCTCCAGGTCCGGGTCCAGCGCCTCGATGAACGGGAACACCAGCTCCAGGTTGGCGCCGATGCCGTTGAAGATCAGCAACGGTGTCAGGTGCGGCTTGCCCGGGCGGACGGCGGTGCGAATGGACTGGTCGTCCAGTTCGACGGTCCTGAAGATGTAGGGTTCCGGCATGCGTTCGACTCTGTCGTGAAAAAAGTGCCGTGGCACGCCTGTGGCGGCCACGGCAACGCAACTCAACGCTCGTGAACGTAGGTGCCCGGTGACGCTTCGCCGGCGGCGTAGGCGCGGTTGCCCAGGCGGGTCGGGGCTTTTTTCAGCTCCCCGGCACGTTCACTCAGCCAGCTCTCCCAGTGCAGCCACCAGGAATCGGCGTGCTTGGTGGCGTTTTCCTGCCAGGCCACCGGGTCACCCGGGCGGTCGGCTCCGGTCATGAAGCGTGCCTTGGGGTTGCCTGGTGGGTTGAGGATGCTCTGGATGTGGCCGCTGTTGGACAGCACGAACTCGATCTTGCCGCCGAACAGGTGCGCCGAGCGGTAGCACGATTGCCAAGGGGTAATGTGGTCTGCGGTGCCGGCAACGCTGAAGATGTCGCACTTCACCTGCTTCAGGTCGATAGCTGTGCCGCACACTTCCAGGGCGTCCGGGCGGGTCAGCGGGTTGCTCTTGAACATTTCGATCAGGTCGCCGTGGAAGGCGGCCGGCAGACGCGTGGTGTCGTTGTTCCAGAACAGGATGTCGAACACCGGCGGCTCGTTGCCGAGCAGGTAGTTGTTGACCCAATAGTTCCAGATCAGGTCGTTGGGGCGCATCCAGGCGAACACCTTGGCCATGTCGCTGCCTTCGAGCACGCCGGCCTGGTAGGAATGGCGCTTGGCCGACTCCAGGGTCTGCTCGTCGACGAACAGCGCGACCTGGGTGTCCATGGTGGTGTCCAGCACGCTGACCAGCAGCGTCAGGGCATTGACCTTGTTCTCGCCCAGGGCGGCATAGTGGCCTACCAGCGCCGTGCAGGTGATGCCGCCAGAACAGGCCCCGAGCATGTTCAGGTCCTTGCTGCCGGTAATCGCCAGCACCGCGTCCACTGCTTCCTTGAGCGCATCAATGTAGGTGGACAGGCCCCATTCGCGCTGGGCCTTGGTCGGGTTGCGCCAGCTGATGATGAAGGTTTGCTGCTGCGAACGCAGGCAGTAGCGCGCCAGGCTTTTTTCCGGGCTCAGGTCGAACACGTAGAACTTGTTGATCTGCGGCGGTACCACCAGCAGTGGGCGGGCACGCACCTGTTCGGTGATGGGGCTGTACTGGATCAGCTCCAGCACATCGTTGCGGAACACCACGGCACCTTCGCTGGTGCCCAGGTTCTTGCCCACTTCGAAGGCATCCATGTTCACCTGGCTGGGCATGCCACCGTTGTTGACCATGTCCTTGGCCAGGTTGGACAGCCCGTCAAGCAGGCTTTTGCCGCCGGTCTCGAAGAAGCGTTTGACCGCTGCCGGGTTGGACAGGGTGTTGGTCGGCGCCATGGCTTCGGTCATCAGGTTGATGACGAACTGGCCGCGGCTGATGTCCTGGGGGGACAGGTCGCTGTTGCCGATCCAGTCTTGCAGTTCCTTGCGCCAGGCCAGGTAAGTTTGCAGGTAGCGGCGGTACAGCGGGTTATTGCTCCAGGCCGGGTCATTGAAGCGACGGTCGTCGCTTTCCGGGGCCAGGCTGGATTTGCCCAGCAGCACGTTCTTCAGCTCCAGCCCGAAGTGGGCCACATGCTTGGCGCTGTGCAGCGGTTGGCGCACGGCCTGGCGCAGCACGGTACGTGCCGAGCTCAACAGGTCCTTGCGGCGAATGCCGATGACCGGGTTCAGCCCCAGGGTGTTGTCCGAGGCCTGCCGCTGCAGCTCATCGTTGTTCTTGTTACTCATCTACGACGCTCCGTTGTCCTGAGACGAGTACCGGTTGCTTTGGCCGGCGCGCAGCCCTTGGCCCGGTACTGCTACTCGGGTGACCAGTGATAAGGAACAGCGGTGCTGCGGGGGTTCTGACTGCCTGCACAATGATGCAGGGAACTTGCCACACCCATTGGTTACCCGACTTTCATGTAATGCGCAAGACAGCCCTTCACTGGGCTGTCTGTAAGTCATTCAAACAGATGAATTTAGAAAATGCGCTCTAAACCCTGCAGGCCTTGCGCTAGAGCATGAGTTTGACCACCGATTCGGCAGGGTCGCGGGATTTTCCGGCCTTGTGCAGTTCGTCGAGGTATTCGGCCCACAGCTGTTCCTGGCGCAGGCATAGCTGCTCAAGGTACTCCCAGGTGAACAGGCCGCTGTCATGGCCGTCGTCGAAGGTCAGTTTCAGTGCATATTGGCCGGCGGGTTCCAGGCCGATCAAACCGACGTTGATCTTGCCAAATTGCAGGATGGGGTTGCCGTGGCCCTGGACCTCGGCAGAAGGGGAGTGCACCCGCAGGAGTTCGGCGGGCAGGGTGTAGACCTCGCCGGGGGCGTAGGTAAGGGTGAGGGTTTTAGAGGCTTTGTGCAGGTTGATGGCGGTGGGCAGGCGGGCCATGGGCAGAATCTCTCCGGAGCTGATGAAGCAAGCTTCCAGCTTATGGTGGAGGGATTCAAGGGCCTCTTCGCGGACACGCCCGCTCCCACAGGATCACCACATACTTTGGGTCTGTGGTGATCCTGTGGGAGCGGGCGTGCCCGCGAATCAGTCGCCGCCCTTTTTACAGGATGTAACGCGACAGGTCTTCGTTCTGCGCCAGCTCACCCAGGTGGCTGTTCACATACGCCGCGTCGATCTGGATCGGCGTTTCGTCATGGGTGCTGGCCAGGTCGCCAGCGCTGAACGACACCTCTTCAAGCAAACGCTCAAGCAGGGTGTGCAGGCGACGTGCACCGATGTTCTCGGTCTTCTCGTTCACCTGGTAGGCAATCTCGGCCAGGCGCTTGATGCCGTCAGCCTGGAACGCGATGTTCAGGCCTTCGGTCTTCAGCAGGGCCTGGTACTGCTCGGTCAGCGAGGCGTGCGGCTCTTGCAGGATGCGCTCGAAGTCTTCCGGGGTCAGTGCCTTCAGTTCCACGCGGATCGGCAGGCGGCCTTGCAGCTCGGGCACCAGGTCGCTTGGCTTGCTCAGGTGAAATGCACCCGAGGCAATGAACAGGATGTGGTCGGTCTTGACCATGCCCAGCTTGGTATTCACGGTGCAGCCTTCGATCAGTGGCAGCAGGTCGCGCTGTACACCTTCACGGGACACGTCGGCACCGCCCACATTGCCACGCTTGGCAACCTTGTCGATCTCGTCGATGAACACGATACCGTGCTGCTCGACCGCTTCCAGGGCCTTGGCCTTGAGCTCTTCCTCGTTGACCAGGCGGCTCGCTTCTTCATCGCGAACCATTTTCAGTGCCTCTTTGACCTTCAGCTTGCGGGCTTTGCGCTTGCCCTTGCCCATGTTGGCAAACAGGCTCTGCAGCTGGTTGGTCATTTCTTCCATGCCGGGCGGCGCGGCAATTTCGACGCCTACGGCATCGGCCACCTCGATTTCGATTTCCTTGTCGTCCAGCTGGCCTTCGCGCAGGCGCTTGCGGAACAGCTGGCGGGTGTTGGAATCGCTGCTGGTCTGCGCGGCCTCTTCGCTGAAGCTGGTGACGCGCGCCTGTGGCAGCAGGGCGTCGAGGATACGGTCTTCGGCAGCGTCTTCGGCGCGGTGGCGCACGCGGATGATTTCCTGCTCGCGCAGCATTTTCAGCGCGGCATCGGCCAGGTCACGGATGATCGACTCGACATCACGGCCCACGTAGCCCACTTCGGTGAACTTGGTGGCTTCGACCTTGAGGAACGGCGCGTTGGCCAGCTTGGCCAGGCGACGGGCGATTTCAGTCTTGCCGACGCCGGTCGGGCCGATCATCAGGATGTTCTTCGGGGTCACTTCGGCACGCAGCTCGGCAGGCAGCTGCATCCGGCGCCAGCGGTTGCGCAGGGCAATGGCCACGGCGCGCTTGGCGTCGTCCTGGCCGATGATGTGGCGGTTGAGTTCGTGGACGATCTCGCGGGGGGTCATGGACATGGTCAATACGGTCCTTGGGCAGATGAATCAGCGTGGATAAACCCCATCACCGGGACGGGGCGCCAGAACAGCTGAATCAGTCGGCCAGGTCCTGCTCCTCGATGGTCAGGTTATGGTTGGTGAACACGCAGATGTCGCCGGCGATGTTCAGGGCGGTTTCGGCGATTTCACGGGCCGAGAGGTCGGTCTTGTTCAGCAGGGCGCGGGCTGCGGCCTGGGCGTAGGCACCACCGGAACCCATGGCGATCAGGCCGTCTTCGGGTTCGACCACGTCGCCGTTGCCGGTAATGATCAGGGAGGCGTCCTTGTTGGCCACGGCCAGCATGGCTTCCAGGCGGCTCAGGGAACGGTCGGTACGCCATTCCTTGGCCAGCTCGACGGCAGCACGTACCAGGTGGCCCTGGTGTTTTTCCAGTTGGCCTTCAAAACGCTCGAACAGGGTGAAGGCGTCGGCGGTGGCACCGGCGAAGCCCGCAATGACCTGGCCGTGGTACAGGCGGCGCACTTTCTTGGCGTTGCCTTTCATCACGGTGTTGCCGAGGGATACCTGGCCGTCGCCACCCATGACGACTTTGCCGTTACGGCGGACAGAAACGATGGTGGTCAAGGGGAGAGTCTCCACGCAGCGGGGCGAAAGTGCCTGATGCAGACTCATATGGGGGTGGGGGGAAGGATTTCAACCGTGGGGGATGAATGGTCGCTCCGGCGCATCCGGATGGAGGCACTAAGGCCACCCATGATCAGACGCTCAGCCACCCCCGAAGAATATTGCATACCACTGGTGCAAACGGTTGAAGCTTGCCATCCTCAGGTGTGTTCAGTTCATCGATCAGCGATTCAAGAAGCTCATCGTCCTCAAGCGGTGAATATGGGTCTAGGCCATCAGTGCGCATCAGGGTATGAGACAGTTGTTTGCGCTTTTCGATAAGAAACCTGTTGTTCTGTTCCACATCCCCTAGGTTAAGAACCCGGATCATTTCCCTAGCTCTGTCGGAGAGCCCCTCAACGCGTCCGCTGATCTTGAACCGCAGTTCGTGTTCGCACTCGTCCATCAGCGGTGTGAGGGGGAGGGGCTGTCTATCATGAGCCCTGTCGCACTGCCCCTCGGTTCTGCAACTGGCAACAATGTTGTTGAATTCCAGTCCGAGGTGTGGGTGTGTATGTCGAGGCTGGACGTGCTCATTCATGGTGTCGGTGTGGTCGCCACTAATTGATTGGCAGCAATAGGCGCATAGGTAAAACTGCTCTGCGGTGCACGCTAGGCGAATGGCTGCTTTCTGAGTGTGCTCAAGATGGCTGTAGCTTTTACTAGGGTTGCGGGACTTCCACTTTGAAAGCTCAGTGGGTTCGAGCCCCTTACTGATTTTTTTCAAGACGCAACTCCTGTTTGCGTAGCATTAATTTTGCTTTGGCAAGTTCGATATTAGAGGCGGATGCCGGGATTTCCGCCTCAAGGGCCGCGAGCAGTATCCTTGCCTCGTCCAGTCGGCAAGCTTGAATAAAATCGAACAGGTCACCCAGTTGCCCTTCAAGGAACTCATTGCGAACAGGTGTGTCCATTACACCAAGCAGGACGGAGTTCGCGTCTTGGCCATACTGCGATGCAACTTGGCTCAACACCCCGTGGTCGAGTGAATACACCAGAATGTCTCTGCTGTCGCTGATCACCAAAGGGGAGTGTGTTGTCAGGATGAACTGGCAGTTTGGGAAGGTGTTGCCAAGTTGCTGAACTATGCTGCGTTGCCATCTTGGGTGTAGGTGCATGTCCACCTCATCAATTAACACCACGCCATTGCCAAGTAGCGGGTTTTTGAGACTGGGATTAAGCATGGCGAGCCGACGTGCAATGTCCCCCACCAAGGCCATCAAGGACTTCTCTCCTTGGGAAAGTTGTAAAACGTCAAGTGTCTGCCCGTCTTTTTCAACCAGCATTTGAAGTCGTGGCATTCGCTGAACGCGGAGGTTGGAGAAGCCGGGCATGAAGTTTTGGATGGCTTTTCGAACGGCATTGAGTTGAGCGTCGGCCGGGAGTGTGCTGGAGAGGTCTCGCAGGTGTGGGATTTTGCTCATGTTTTCTTCTAAAATCACAAACTGCTTATCGAGTTTGCTCATGAGTTCTTCGACTTTGCTGTTTGTTAACTTTTTGGTTTTTTCAAGTTTGATTTTGTATTTGTTGATCTCATGCATGAGCTGAGCGCCGTGGGATGATAGCGCTTTAAGTTCATTTTCGTGATCTTCTCGATTTCTAAACCATTCGAAAAATCTGCTGAAGCTAGTAGTGTCATCAGAAAGGCCTTCGTACCCCGCCAGCTGAGGGTAGGTGAAATCATTTCGTGATTTTAACGGTGCGTCAGTTACAGATCGTTCCACTGGGTAATATGCGACGAGTGGAAGATTGAATGATTCGCTGAAGGTTAGCGCGTTGCGATAATGGGCGGCTAATTGAGTGACTTCTGCAAGATTGCTATTTTCTTGGTTGACTGTTCCTGTGCGAGGTCGAGTTACGCTCCAATTGAATGTGCGATTTTGGGCGTCGACAGTATCATCGGTTACGGAGATTTCGATTTTTGAAAAATTTTTATGGTTGCTGATTACATCATCTTTTATCGTGCTGCCATTGCCCTTTTCTGTGCGTACTCGTGCTACAAGCCAGCTGAGCGAGGTGGATAATGACTTTATGATGGAAGTCTTGCCTGCGCCATTGTTACCGATCAGTATTATGATTTTTGAAAGTTCGCCATCATGATTCACAAAAGATGTATCAAGTGACTCGAAGCGAGCAATGTTTTGCAGCTGGAATGCCTTGATTTGCATGTTGATATATCCAAGAAGTCTAGGCTTCAATCATCAAGTGGGCAATCATATCACGCTTGTTGTAGGGTGGTTGAGTTGGGGCTTCCGGTCAGAATGTAGGAATTTGCCACTGTAAGAGTGCTGGAGTCGGTGGATGGTTCAGGAAGTGCAAGGAGGTTTCTCATAGAAGGCGAGCATAAGATTAGCTCAGGCATTCCGGAAAATGGGGCGATAAATCGCCCCATTTGGCATATCAGGCCTCGTGGCAAACATGCCCATCGACCAAGGTATAACGCACCGCGCCCGGCAGGCAGTGGCCGATGAACGGGCAGTTCTCGCCACGCGAGAACCATTGCTCGCCAGCAACGGTGGAAGCTTGCGGGTCGAACAGCACCAGGTCGGCCGCGCCACCTACCTTCAACTCACCGGCCGGCAGGCGCAGTGCAGCCGCCGGGCCGCTGCTCAGGCGGGCCAGCAAGGTTGGCAGGTCGAGCAGGCCGTCTTGCACCAGGGTCATGGCCAGTGGCAGCAACAGCTCGACACTGCTGATGCCCGGCTCGGTAGCACCGAACGGTGCCAGCTTGGCATCGCGCTCGTGCGGCTGGTGGTGGCTGGAAATCGCCTGGATCACGCCCGACTTCACCGCCTCGCGCAGGCCGTCACGGTCCGCTGCTGTGCGCAGCGGCGGCTGCACGTGGTACAGGCTGGAGAACTCGCGCAGCGATTCGTCGGTGAGGATCAGCTGGTACAGCGCCACGTCAGCGGTTACCGGCAGGCCAAGCGCCTGGGCCTGGGCGATCAGCCGTGCGCCACGGGCGCTGGTGATCTGGCTGAAGTGCGCACGCACACCGCTCTGCTCGACCAGCAGCAGGTTGCGCGCCAAGGCCACGGTCTCGGCGCTTTCCGGAATGCCCGGCAGGCCGAGGAAGCTGGCCATGGCGCCTTCGTGGGCCAAGCCGCCGTGGGCCAGGTCGCGGTCCTGGGAGTGGAACACCACGGTCAGGTCGAAGGTAGCGGCGTACTCCAGGGCGCGGGCCAGGGTACGGTTGTTGGGGATTTCCTTCAGGCCGTTGCCGAAGGCCACGCAACCGGTGTCACGCAGGGCCACCAGCTCGGCCAGTTGCTCGCCCTCCAGGCCCTTGGTCAGGGCGCCGATCGGGTAGACCTTGCTGTTGGCAGCTTCGCGGGCGCGGTCCAGGATCAGCTCGGCCACCGCCGAGGTATCCAGCACCGGTTTGGTCTGTGGCGGGCAGCACAGGCTGGTGACACCACCCGCCACGGCTGCGCGGGTTTCGCTGGCAATGTTGCCTTTGCGGCTGTAACCCGGTTCGCGCAGGGATACGCCAAGGTCGACCAGGCCGGGTGCGGCGACCAGGCCATCGGCCTGGATCGTGCGGCTGGCGCTGAAGCCGGCCGGCGCGGCGCCGATGGCGGCAATGCGGCCGCCGTCCAGGTGCAGGTCGGTCACCTGGTCCAGGCCAGTCTTGGGGTCGATGACCCGGGCGCCGAGAATACTGATGGTCACTGGGCGTTCTCCTGGTCGAATTGACGTTGCGCGTTCTGCCCGCTCATGGCCATGGACAGCACAGCCATGCGCACGGCGATGCCGTAGGTGACCTGGTTGAGGATCACCGAGTGCTTGCCATCAGCCACGGCCGACTCGATTTCCACGCCCCGGTTGATCGGGCCCGGGTGCATGACGATGGCATCGGGCTTGGCCCCGGCCAGGCGTGCGGTGGTCAGGCCGAACAGGCGGTAGAACTCGCCTTCGCTGGGCAGCAGGCCGCCGGCCATGCGCTCACGCTGCAGGCGCAGCATGATCACCACGTCGACGTCTTTCAGGCCTTCGGCAAGGTCGGTGTAAACCTTCACGCCGTACTGCTCGATGCCGATCGGGATCAGGGTTTTCGGGCCGATCACGCGGATGTCCGGGCAGCCCAGTGCCTTGAGCGCCAGCATGTCGGAGCGGGCCACGCGTGAGTGCAGGATGTCGCCGACGATGGCCACCGACAGGTTTTCGAAGCTGCCCTTGTGGCGGCGGATGGTGAGCATGTCGAGCATGCCCTGGGTCGGGTGCGCGTGGCGGCCGTCACCGCCGTTGATCACGGCAACGTCCGGGCACACGTGCTCGGCGATGAAGTGTGCGGCGCCGGAGTCGGAGTGGCGCACCACGAACATGTCGGCGGCCATGGCTTCGAGGTTGCGCAGGGTGTCGAACAGGGTCTCGCCCTTGCTGGTCGAGGAGGTCGACACGTTCAGGCTGATCACGTCAGCCGACAGGCGCTGGGCGGCCAGTTCGAAGGTGGTACGGGTACGGGTGGAGTTCTCGAAGAACACGTTGCACACGGTCTTGCCGCGCAGCAACGGGACTTTTTTCACGGCCCGGGCACCGACTTCCAGGAAGGAGTCGGCGGTGTCGAGGATCTCGGTGAGCAGTTCGCGGGGCAAACCGTCGAGCGAGAGGAAGTGGCGCAGCTGGCCCTGATCATTGAGCTGCAGCGGGCGCTTGGCGTCGATTGGCGTCATCGCGGGGGACTCTTAAAGGGCGGAAGCGGAGGCGAGGTCCTGGCGCTCGAGGGCGAGCGGTGCGGGTCCGGTCAATTTTACCCGTTCATGGGCGGCCAGCGACAGGGTGGCACCCAGCACATTCGGGCGGATCGGCAATTCGCCGGCATCCAGGTCCAGCAGGCAGACCAGGGTGACGCTGGCCGGGCGGCCGTAATCGAACAGTTCGTTGAGCGCCGCGCGAATGGTGCGACCGCTCATCAGCACGTCATCCACCAGCACCAGGTGCTGGCCTTCCACTTCGAATGGCAGCTCGGACGGGCGCACTTGCGGGTGCAGGCCGTTCTGGCTGAAATCGTCGCGGTAGAACGAAACATCCAGGGTGCCCATGGGGCTGGTGTCGCCCATGGCTTCCTGCAGGGCCTGGGCAACCCAGACACCGCCAGTGCGGATACCGATGTAACGGGGCTCGGTGATTGCCCGGCGTGCCAGGTGGGCGCGAAGGTCGACAGCCATCTGCCGAACCAGGTCGGCGGGATTGGGTAGGCTCATTGCGGGCTCCTCGGAAGGGTGCGCCGGGCGTGCCCGGCGGCAAAGATGATCAGGTATTGGCCTCCAGCCAGCCTTGCAGCAACAAGGCGGCGGCAATGGCGTCGACCGGGTTGTCACGATAGCTGCCGCGCTGGCCGCCACGGGCCATGCGCTCGCCTTTGGCCTCGAAGGTGGTCAGGCGTTCATCGTGGGTATGCACGGGCAGGTTGAAACGGCCATTCAGGCGGCGGGCGAACTTTTCGGCACGGGCGCTCATTTCGCTGGGCGTGCCGTCCATGTTCAGCGGCAGGCCGACGACAATGGCGTCGGGCTTCCATTCGGCAATCAGTTTTTCAACCTGGGCCCAGTCCGGTACACCGTTCTGTGCCTTCAGGGTGCACAGTTCGCGGGCCTGGCCGGTAATGACCTGGCCGACGGCCACACCGATCTGTTTGCTGCCGTAGTCAAAACCCAGCAGTAGGCGAAGTTCAGCCATCAGGCGTGGCCCGCCTGGCTGGTGAGCAGGTTCAGGTTGATGCCCAGGCTGGCGGCGGCCGCGTCCAGGCGCAGGTCGCTGGCCAGGCCAAAGATGATTTCCGGGTCGAACGGGGAGTTCAGCCAGGCGTTGTCGGCCAGCTCGGCCTCCAGTTGGCCTGCTTCCCAGCCGGCATAACCCAGCGTGATCAGGCTTTGTTTAGGGCCTACCCCGGCAGCAATGGCAAGCAGGATGTCCTGGGACGTAGTCAGCGACAGCCCTTCCAGTGCCACGGTGGCCTGGAAGCTGCACTCGCTGCTGTGCAGCACGAAGCCGCGGTCGGTCTGCACCGGGCCACCCTGGTAGATCGGCACCTGCAAGGTGCCGGGCGGTGGCGTTTCATCCGGGCGCAATTGCTCGAGGATGTCGGCCAGGCTCAGCTCCTGCGGCCGGTTGACCACCAGGCCCATGGCGCCATGCTCATTGTGCTCGACAATGTACGTGAGGGTCTGGGCGAAGTTCGGATCGGCCATGTGCGGCATGGCGATCAGGAACTGGTGCTTGAGGTAGCTCGGGGCGAGGGTTTTCATGGGGGATAGTGTGGCGCCAGGTGGCGGGGCTGACAAGGTCCGCTTTGTGCCGCTTGTGCCGGCCTCTTCGCGGGCACGCCCGCTCCCACAGGTTCTCCACGAGTTTTCGATCCGGTGTAGATCCTGTGGGAGCGGGCGTGCCCGCGAAAGGGCCGGTGAAGCCAGTAAATCAGTTACTGGACAAACGGTCGCCACGGGCAAAGCGCCAGGTGCGGATGATCTCCAGCCGGTCAAACTCGGCCAGGTCCCCGGTAAACGGCGCAAACGGTGCCGCCAGCCTTACGATGCGTTGTGCCGCCTGATCCAGCACTGGCTGCCCGGACGACTCCAGCACCAGCACTTCATACAGCGAACCATCGCGGTTGATCGACACCATCATCCGCAAATTGCCGTAAATCTGTTGCCGACGCGCTTCGTCGGGGTAGTTCAGGTTGCCCACCCGCTCGACCTTCTTGCGCCACTCTTCCTTGTACCAGGCGCCTTTGTCGCGCATGGTCGAAGCGGCGTTCAGGCGGTGGATGCGCGGGCGCTTGGCGTACATCTGCTGTTCGTTGGACAGCTCCGCCTCCAGGCTGGCGATCTGGCTCGACAGCTGCGAGCTGTCGAAGTCTGGCGCGGGCGCTGCCGGCTTGGGCTGTGCCTTGCTTTCCTTGGGCTTGGGCTCGACCTTCTGCGGCTTGGGCGCCGTGGTCACTACCGCCGACTTTTGTGGGGCAGGGGGTGGCACTACCTCGGGCCTGGCCGCAGGCGGTGGGGTGATCTTGTTGATCTTGCTGTCCTGGAACGGTGCCAGCTCGGTAGTGGTGGGCACCGCTTTCTTGTCCAGGGTGCCGCTGCCTTGCTGGTTGTCCTGGGCCTGGAAGTCGGCCTTCTCCGGCGGCTTCTCGCTTTTGAAGGTGGCCAGGGTGATGTCCATGGTGTGGCGGATTTCGGCGGGCTTGACCACGCTGAAGCCGACGCCAAGGATAAGCGCCAGGTGCACCAGGGCAGCCAGGAACAGGGTAAAGCCGAGCCGGTCCACCGGGCGAACACGGGGAGGCAGCAGGTCGGCGGGGATGTCAGCGGGCAGCGTCATCGGGTATCCAGCAACCGCAGGGCGGGGCAGCAGCTCAGTCGAATAGGACCGGCATCATACCCCACTCTACGGTTTTGCTTCGCGTTGGCTGTCAGCGCGCCTTCAGCTTGCGATCAATGGCATCCATCAGCTTGCCACCGATATCGGTGTTGTAGGCGGCATCGATCTCGCGGATGCAGGTAGGGCTGGTGACGTTGATTTCGGTGAGGTAGTCGCCGATCACGTCCAGGCCCACGAACAACAGGCCCTTTTCGCGCAGGGTCGGGCCGACCTGGGCGGCGATCCAGCGGTCGCGGTCGGTCAGTGGGCGTGCTTCGCCACGGCCGCCGGCAGCCAGGTTGCCACGGGTCTCGCCGCTGGCCGGTATGCGCGCCAGGCAGTAGTCCACCGGCTCACCGTCGATCATCAGGATGCGCTTGTCGCCGTCCTTGATCGCTGGCAGGTAGGCCTGGGCCATGATCTGCTGGGTGCCCAGCGCGGTCAGGGTTTCCAGAATCACCGACAGGTTGGGGTCGCCAGCCCGGTGACGGAAAATCGACGTGCCGCCCATGCCATCCAGCGGCTTGAGGATCACGTCGACATGCTTGGCCGCAAATTCACGAATGATGTCCGGGCGGCGGCTGACCAGCGTCGGCGTGGTGCACTGCGGGAACAGCGTGGCGAACATCTTTTCGTTGCAGTCGCGCAGGCTCTGCGGGCGATTGACCACCAGCACGCCATCAGTTTCGGCCTGCTCCAGCAGGTAGGTGCTGTAGACGAATTCCATGTCGAAGGGCGGGTCCTTGCGCATCAGGATCACGTCCAGTTCAGCCAGGGGGCTGTCTTGCTCCTCGCCCAGTTCGTACCAGTGCGCCGGGTCGGCAAACACCTTCAGCGGGCGCATGCGGGCGCGGGCCTTGCTTTCGCCCTGATACAGGTCTTGCTGTTCCATGTAGAACAGGCTCCAGCCGCGTGCCTGGGCGGCCAGCAGCATGGCCAGCGAGCTGTCCTTCTTGTAGGAGATGGACGCGATGGGGTCCATGACAATGCCGAGGCGAACGCTCATGGGGTGGTTCCTCTTGGCGGCAGGTGCCGCGATGGCTCGAAAGAAAAGTGGCTCAGGGTGGCGCCGCAAACGCCGCCGGTCAAGGGGCGGCGCAGATGGAATGGCCACCCGGAGTGTGCTAAAAATGCAGCTAATTTCCATTGGTAGGCGTCTATGGAACAACCCCTGAAGGTGATGGTGATCGACGATTCCCGCACGATCCGCCGCACCGCGCAGATGCTGCTCGGTGAAGCGGGCTGCGAGGTGATCACTGCCAGCGATGGCTTCGATGCCTTGGCCAAGATCGTCGACCACCAGCCCAGTATCATCTTTGTCGATGTGCTGATGCCGCGCCTGGACGGCTACCAGACCTGCGCCGTGATCAAGCACAACAGTGCTTTCAAGGACACCCCGGTGATTCTGCTGTCGTCGCGCGACGGGTTGTTCGACAAGGCTCGCGGCCGGGTGGTCGGCTCTGATCAGTTCCTGACCAAGCCGTTCAGCAAGGAAGAACTGCTCGACGCGATCCGCGCCCACGTGCCCGGTTTTGCCGCAAACTATCAACCCGCACCCTGACTGCGCCCCGCCATGGCACGGTCTTACTTTCCTGATGGGGAAACAGCATGGCCCGAGTTCTGATTGTCGACGACTCGCCGACAGAGATGTACCGTTTGACCGAATGGCTGGAAAAGCACGGCTACCAGGTGCTCAAGGCCAGCAACGGTGCCGATGGTGTGGCCCTGGCCCGGCAGGACAAGCCCGACGCGGTGCTGATGGACATCGTCATGCCTGGCATGAACGGCTTCCAGGCTACCCGCCAGCTCAGCAAGGACCCGGAAACCAGTGCCATCCCCGTGATCGTGGTCACCACCAAGGATCAGGAAACCGACCGCATCTGGGCCACGCGCCAGGGCGCCCGTGACTTCCTGACCAAGCCGGTGGAAGAAGACGCGCTGATCGCCAAGCTCAAAGAAGTGCTGGGGGCTTGACCACCCGCCCGCAAGGCGCGTCGCTGACCGCCTTCGAGTTATTGCTGGACATCGACCGGCGCTGCCGCCTGCTGGTCGCCGACCAGCCCCCGCAGGACAACCGCCTGCAACAGTGGAGCGGCATCGGTTTTCGTATTGCCGGGCAGTGGTTCGTCGCGCCCATGGGCGAAGTGGCCGAGGTATTGCGTGAGCCACGCAGCAGCCGCGTCCCGGGTGTGCAGCCGTGGGTCTGCGGGGTGGCCAACCTGCGTGGCCGGCTATTGCCGGTAATGGACCTGAGCAGCTTTTTCGGCCTGGGCCACGCCGCCCCGGGCAAACAAAGACGGGTGCTGGTGCTGGACCACGACGACCTGTTCGTCGGCCTGCTGGTGGACGAGGTACTGGGCCTTCAGCACTTTGCCCTGGACAGCCTGCAACTGTCGCCGCCGCAGCCACTGATCCGTGCCGCCGCACGTTTTGTGCAGGGGCATTTCCCGCGGGAACGCAACTGGGCGATCTTCAGCCCCTTCGCCCTGGCCCAGGCGCCGGGCTTTCTCGATGTGGCGTTATAGGACCTGCGAACGTGAACAAGCCTGCCCCCCCCGTCACTGCCACCACCGTGACACCACGTACCCGCAGCATCGCGCAGATCACCGTGCTGTTTCTGATCCTGATCTTGTCGATCATCCTGCTGTTCGCCAATTTCGCCTACTTGAACACCCAGTCCAACTACGACAAGCAGTACATCGGCCACGCCGGCGAGCTGCGCGTGCTTTCGCAACGTATCGCCAAGAACGCCACCGAAGCCGCTGCCGGCAAGGCCTTGGCCTTCAAGCTGCTGTCGGATGCGCGCAACGATTTCGAGCGCCGTTGGGGCTACCTGCGCCAAGGCGACAAATCCACCGGTTTGCCCGCTGCGCCGCCCACCGTGCGTGACGAGATGGAGGCAGTACGCCGCGACTGGGAAAACCTGCGCAAGAACACCGATACCATTCTGGCCAGCGAGCAGACCGTGCTGTCGCTGCACCAGGTGGCGGCGACGTTGGCCGAAACCGTGCCCCAGTTGCAGGTGGAATACGAAAAGGTGGTCGAAATCCTGCTGCAAAGCGGCGCCCCGGCCAACCAGGTGGCAGTGGCCCAGCGCCAGTTGTTGCTGGCCGAACGCATCCTGGGGTCGGTCAACACCGTGCTGGCCGGTGACGACAGTGCGGCGCAGGCAGCCGATGCCTTTGGCCGCGATGCCGGGCGCTTTGGCCAGGTGCTGGAAGGCATGCTCAGTGGTAACTCGGCCATCCAGGTAACCCGCGTCGAAGACGCCGACGCCCGCGCGCGCTTGGCCGAAATTGCCGAATTGTTCCAGTTCGTGGCCGGCTCCGTGGATGAAATCCTCGAAACTTCGCCCGAACTGTTCCGGGTGCGTGAAGCTGCGGGCAACATATTCAGCCTGTCGCAAACCCTGCTGGACGAGGCCTCGCACCTGGCCAACGGCTTCGAGAACCTGGCCGGCGGGCGCACCCTCGATACCGTTGGCGGCTACGCGCTGGGCCTGCTGGCGCTGGCCTCGATCATCCTGATCGGTTTGGTCATGGTGCGCACCACCAACCGTCAATTGCGTGAAACGGCAGAAAAGAACGAACGCAACCAGCAGGCGATCATGCGCCTGCTGGACGAAATCGAAGAGCTGGCCGATGGCGACCTGACCGTGACCGTATCGGTGACCGAAGACTTTACCGGCGCCATTGCTGATTCGATCAACTATTCCGTAGACCAGCTGCGTGACCTGGTTGCCACCATCAACCACAGCGCCGTGCAAGTCGCCGCTGCCGTGCAGGACACCCAGAATACGGCGCGTCAGCTGGCCAAGGCCTCCGAGCACCAGGCCGAGCAGATCAGCGAGGCTTCTGAAGCGGTCGGCGACATGGTCGAGTCGATCGACCGGGTTTCTGCGCATGCCTACGAATCGGCCAAGGTGGCCGAACGCTCGGTGGCCATCGCCAACAAGGGTAACGAGGTGGTGCACAACACCATCAATGGCATGGACAACATTCGCGAGCAGATCCAGGACACGGCCAAACGGATCAAACGTTTGGGCGAGTCTTCCCAGGAAATCGGCGACATCGTCAGCCTGATCGACGACATTGCCGACCAAACCAACATTCTTGCCCTCAACGCCGCGATCCAGGCGTCGCTGGCCGGTGAGGCCGGCCGTGGTTTTGCCGTGGTCGCCGACGAGGTGCAGCGCCTGGCTGAACGCTCGTCCTCGGCCACCCGTCAGATCGAGGCGCTGGTGCGTACCATCCAGGCCGACACCAACGAGGCGGTGATCTCCATGGAGCAGACCACTGCCGAAGTGGTACGCGGCGCCCGCCTGGCCCAGGATGCCGGGGTGGCGCTGGCCGAGATCGAAGGGGTATCGCAGAACCTGGCCGACCTTATCCACAGCATTTCTGATGCTGCCCAGTTGCAGACTTCCTCGGCCGGGCAGATCTCCCACACCATGGCAGTGATCCAGCAGATTACCGCGCAAACCTCTGCCGGCTCTGGCGCCACCGCCGACAGCATCCGCCACCTGGCGCGCATGGCCAGCGAAATGCGCCGTTCGGTGTCTGGTTTCACCCTGCCGCCGCCTGCGCAAAGCCCAACTGAAACGCCGCGCTGAGGAGTGCCCATGGCTTCTGCTGCTGTAAGCCCCGAGCGCCACGACACGGTGGCGCTGGCCTGGACCAAAGCTGCCATCCTCGACTGCCTGGGCCAGGCGCGCCAGGCGCTGGAGCGCTTTGCCGGCGAGCCTGGCGACCTGTCGATACTGGCCTTTGTGGTCGACAACCTGCATCAGGTGCAGGGTTGCCTGCGCATGCTCGAGCTGCGGGGGGCGACGCGCCTGGCCGAAGAACTGGAACTGTTCGCCAGGGCCCTGGCAGACGGCCAGGTAAGCCCGCGGGGTGACTGCCTGGGGGCGTTGTTCCGTGGTCTGGAGCAGTTGCCCTCGTACCTGGAGCGCTTGCGCGGCGCCCGCCACGATCTGCCCTTGGTCATGCTGCCGCTGCTCAACCAGTTGCGTGCCTGCCGTGGCGTAGAGCCGCTGGCCCAGGCCAGCCTGATCAGCGGCGCAGCGCAGCGCTTTGCCGGCTCCGACGACCTGGCCAACCTCGACCTGTCGCTGGGCAACTGGCGCGAACAGTTGCAGGCCGGGCCGGGCCGCGATGCCCTGCGCTCGGTGGTGACCGCACTGTGCGACGACCTGATGCGCATCAAGGAGCGCCTGGACCAGTTCGTGCGTGGCGATCGCCAGCACAGCGAGCAGCTCGATGCCCTGCTGGCGCCGCTGCGCCATGTGGCCGATACCCTGGCTGTGCTGGGCTTCCAGCAGCCACGGCGGGTGATCATCGACCAGGTGCTGGCCCTGCAGGCCCTGGCTCAGGGCGAGCGGGCGGTGGACGATGCGGTGCTGATGGATGTGGCGGGCGCCCTGCTGTACGTGGAGGCCTCGCTGAACGGCATGGTCGGCCCGCTGGAAGAGAACGGCCAGGGCGGCCTGCCGGGCTCGGACCTGGCCGAGATCCGCCAGTTGGTGTTGAACGAATCACTGAACGTGCTGCAGCAGGCCAAGGACCTGATCGGCGATTACCTGGAGTCCGATTGGCCGCGGCAACGGCTGCAACCCTTGCCAGGGCTGTTGCATCAGGTGCGCGGGGCAATGTCGATGTTGATGTTGCCCGCCGTGGCTGAACTGTTTGCCGGCTGCGCGAGCTATGTGCAGCGCTGGTTGCAACACCCGGACGCGGAGCCGCCCGCCCAAGAGCTGGCCCACCTGGGCGAGGCCATGAGTGCCGCTGAATGCTACCTGCAATGGCGGGTGGCCGACCCGTTGGCCGATGCCCAGCCTTTCATCGACATGGCCCGTGCAAGCCTGGCGGCGCTGGGCGTGCACTGTACGCAGGCAGATGCCAGTGCAGGCCAGCACAGTAATGGCGATGGCATCGATGACGAGCTACGCGAGGTGTTCCTCGAGGAAGCTGGCGAGTTGCTACCGGAAATCGAGCGCCACTGGCTGCGTTGGCGTGCCGACAACCAGCAGCGCGAGGCGCTGGGGGAGGTACGCCGTGCGCTGCATACGCTCAAGGGCAGCGGCCGCATGGTGCATGCCGAGGCGGTAGCCGAACTGGCCTGGGGCGCCGAACACCTGCTGAACCGGGTGCTGGAAGGCCGCAGCGTGCTCAGCCCGGAAGGCGTGGTGGCCCTGCAACAGGTGTTCGTCCATCTGCCCGACTTGCTGGCCGACTTTGCCGCTGGCCAGTTGCCGCAACTGACCGAAATCGAACAGCTGGCCGGGCACCTGCATGCCTTGGCTGAAAACGATGCACCGGCTGCGGCTGATATCGATGGCCTCGATCCGCAGTTGCTGGATATTTTCCGCAGCGAGGCGCAAGGCCACCTGGCCAGCCTCGACGCTTTCCTGCAGGGTGCCGATGGCCGCGACACGCCGGTCAGCGATGGCCTGCAGCGTGCCCTGCACACGCTCAAGGGCAGTGCCGCCATGGCCGGGGTAATGCCGGTGGCCGAGCTGGCCACTGCCTTCGACCGTTTGGTCCGTGAATACAAGGGCCACCAATTGCCCCTTCAAATGGCCGAGATCGAATGGCTGGAAGCCGCACGCTCGCTGTTCCATCTGGGCCTGGCGCAACTCGACAGCACGCCGCTGGCCGCCATCCCCGGTGCGGCGGAACTGATCGAGCAGGTTGGCCAGGCAGTGGATGCCCGCCTGGCCAACCTGCATGACGACCCGCAGCATGCCCGGCGCAGCAAGCGCGACCCGCAGTTGCTCGCCAGCTTCCTGGCCCAGGCCATGGACATCCTGCTTGATGCCGAGTCATTGCTGTCGCGCTGGCAGCAACAGCCCGGCCAGCGTGACGCGCTGGATACCCTGCTTGATCAACTGACCACCCTGGGCCACGCCGCGCACCTGGCCGACCTGTGGCAGATGGATGACGTGTGCGAGGCCTTGCTGGACCTGTATGGCGCCGTGGAGGAGGGCAGCCTGCCCGCTGATGCACGCTTTTTCGCCCTGGTGCAGCGGGCCCACGAAGCGCTGCTGGACATGCTCGACGAGGTGGCGGCCGGGCAGGACATCCCGCCAAGGCCGGAGCTGGTCGACAGCCTGCGCCACCTGCTGGACCAGGCCCTGGCACCCGAGGCCACTGGCCTGGTGGGCATCGATTCGGTCACACCGTTGCACCCGGACATGGACCTGACGGATACCCTCGGGTTGGGGCTTGCGCATACCCTGCCAGAGGCGGGCGAGCCGCTGCCGGATGAGTCGGAAAGCCCCGGCGAAGAGCTGCTGGAAGTGTTCCTCGAAGAAAGCTCGGACATTGTCGAAAGTGCCGCCTCGGCGCTGGCGCGATGGCAGGCCGACCCGCGCAACAGTGTCGAGGTGGACAACCTTATGCGCGACCTGCACACCCTCAAGGGCGTGGCGCGCATGGTTGAAATCGCCCCCATCGGTGACCTGGCCCACGAACTGGAGTTTCTCTACGAACTGCTGGCGGCCGGCCGTTTGCCGCCGAGCGCGCCACTGTTTGCCTTGTTGCAGAACTGTCACGACCGCCTGGCCCACATGCTCGATGCCGTGCGCCTGGGGCAGCCACTGCATGCCGCCACGGCGCTCATCGACTATATCCGTAACTTCAGCAGTGCGGCCCTGACCGACAGTGCTGCCGGCCAGGGGCCGGTCGAAGCTGCCGCCAGTGAAGCGCCGGCGGCAACCCCGGAGCGGGCGCCAGGCGACATGGTCAAGGTCGATGCCGAATTGCTCGACGACCTGGGCAACCTGGCTGGCGAGCACTCGATCATCCGAGGGCGCATCGAGCAGCAAGTCAACGATGCACAGTTCACCCTCAACGAGATGGAAACCACCCTTGAGCGCATGCGCGACCAGCTGCTGCGCCTGGACATCGAGACCCAAGGGCGAATCTCCAGCCGGCAGCAGTTCGAAGGCGATGCCTATGATGACTTCGACCCGCTGGAAATGGACCGCCATTCCCAGCTGCAGCAGCTCTCGCGGGCCTTGTTCGAGTCTGCCTCGGACTTGCTCGACCTGAAGGAAACCCTGGCCCAGCGCGCTCAGGAGGCGTACAGCCTGCTGCAGCAGCAGGCGCGGGTGAACAGCCAATTGCAGGAAGGCCTGACCGCCACCCTGATGGTGCCCTTCGAACGGCTGGTGCCACGCTTGCAGCGCGTAGTGCGGCAAGTGGCCAGTGAGCTGGGCAAGCAGGTGGAGCTGGTAGTCGGCAACGCCGAAGGCGAACTGGACCGCAGTGTGCTGGAACGCATGGTGGCGCCGCTGGAGCACATGCTGCGCAACGCCGTCGACCATGGCCTGGAAAGCCGCGAAGCGCGCCTGGCTGCCGGTAAGCCGGAGCAGGGCACCATCCACCTGAACCTGCTGCACGAAGGGGCCGATATCGTCATCGAAATGACCGACGACGGTGCCGGTGTGCCCCTCGAAGCAGTGCGGCGCAAAGCCATCAAGCGTGGCCTGCTGGACCCTCAGGCGCAGTTGAGCGATCACGAGATTCTGCAGTTCATCCTGCGCCCGGGGTTTTCCACCGCCGAGAAGATCACCCAGATTTCCGGGCGTGGCCTGGGTATGGATGTGGTGCACGAAGAGGTCAAGCAACTCGGCGGCTCGATGAGCATCGAGTCGGCCCAGGGCAAGGGCGCACGCTTCTTGATCCGCCTGCCGTTCACCGTATCGATCAACCGTGCGCTGATGGTGCATCTGGGCGAAGAGCAGTACGCCATTCCGCTGAACACTATCGAGGGCATTGTCCGCGTGCCGCCGGCAGAGCTTGCGGCGTGCTACCAGCTGGATTCGCCGCGCTATGTCTACGCTGGCCACGAATACGAACTGCGTTACCTGGGCGAGTTGCTGCAAGGCCTGCCGCGCCCCGCGCTGTTGGGGCAAAGCGTGCCGTTGCCGGTACTGCTGGTGCATGCCAAGGAGCAATCGTTCGCCATTCAGGCCGACAGCCTGTCGCCCAGCCGCGAAATTGTGGTGAAGAGCCTGGGGCCGCAGTTTGCTGCGGTTGCAGGGCTGTCGGGGGCGACGCTGCTGGGCGATGGCCGGGTGGTGCTGATTCTTGACCTGCTTGGCCAGCTGCGCGGGCAGCAGCGGCGCCTGGCCCGTTTGCCGGGTGGCGGAGGCCAGCGCCAGCTGCTCGGCCCGGCGCCGCGCCGTGCGTTGCTGGTGATGGTGGTGGATGATTCGGTGACCGTGCGCAAGGTCACCAGCCGCCTGCTGGAACGCCACGGCATGAGCGTGCTGACAGCCAAGGACGGGGTCGATGCCATGGCCCTGCTGGAAGAGCACCGCCCCGACGTGTTGCTGCTGGACATCGAAATGCCACGCATGGACGGCTTTGAGGTGGCCACGCGCATTCGCCGTGACGAGCGGCTGAAAGACCTGCCGATCATCATGATCACCTCGCGCACCGGGCAGAAGCACCGCGACCGCGCCATGGCCATCGGCGTCAACGAATACCTGGGCAAGCCGTATCAGGAGTCGCTGTTGCTGCAGAGCATTGCACACTGGAGCCAGACCCATGCTTGAACTGATTTCCGGCCAGCGCAGCAGCCTTACCGGGCTGTTGCTGCCTTTGGGTGACCGTATGCTGGTGTTGCCCAACGTGGCGGTGGCCGAGTTGAGTGGCCAGCGCAACCTGGTGTGCCAGCACGGTGAGCCGTCCTGGCATTTAGGCTGGATCGACTGGCGCCAGCAGCGCCTGCCGTTGATTGGCTTCGAGGCGGCGTGTGGTGGTGAGACGCCGTGTGGTGAGCGGGCACGGGTTGTGGTGCTCAATGCCTTGGGCGACACCGGGCTGCGTTACCTGGCGCTGTTGCTGCAGGACATACCGCGCTCGTGCAAGCTCGACAGCCAGCTCAATTACGTGGATGTGGCGCTGGGGCGCCTGGAACTGGCGGCGGTGCAGGTGGGCGAGCAGGTGGCGCGGGTGCCCGACCTTGCCGGGCTGGAAAGGCTGGTGCGTGACGCGGAACTGCAACCTGAGCTTGGGTAGGATGTAAGGCACAGGGCCCTTTCGCGGGCACGCCCGCTCCCACAGGGCTAGTGGATAACCTGTGGGAGCGGGCGTGCCCGCGAAGAGGCCATAAGCATCACATCAGGAACCCAGCCCACCTCAGGAGGTCTGTGTTTGCATGTATTACGGTGAACGCTTCAACGCCTGGACCCACCTGGTTGGTGCTGTCCTGGCCTGTATCGGTGCCATCTGGCTGATCGTGGTCGCAGGCCTGCAAGGCGACCACTGGAAGATTGTCAGCTTCTCCATCTACGGCAGCACGCTGTTGTTGCTGTACAGCATCTCCACCCTGTACCACAGCACGCGCGGGCGGGCGAAGGTGATCATGCGCAAGCTCGATCACTTGTCGATCTACCTGCTGATCGCTGGCAGCTACACGCCATTCTGCCTGGTCAGCCTGCGCGGCCCCTGGGGCTGGAGCCTGTTCGGTGTGGTCTGGGGGTTGGCGGTTATCGGCATGCTGCAAGAAATCAAGCCGCGCTCCGAGGCGCGAATCCTGTCGATCATCATCTATGCGGTGATGGGCTGGATCGTGCTGGTGGCGGTCAAGCCGTTGCTACAGTCACTCGGTGGCGCCGGCTTTGCCTGGCTGGCTGCCGGCGGGGTGTTCTACACCGTGGGCATCATCTTCTTTGCCTTGGACAGCCGTTTGCGCCACGGGCACGGCATCTGGCACTTGTTTGTGATTGCCGGCAGCCTCATGCACTTCGTGGCGGTTTCGTTCTATGTGCGTTAGCTAAAAGTCGCCCCACAGTTGCTGTGCCACCGAGAGCGCAACCACTGGCGCAGTCTCGGTGCGCAGCACCCTTGGGCCCAGGCGTGCAGCATGGAAGCCGGATGCCTTGGCCTGTTCGACTTCGGCCTCGCTCAGGCCGCCTTCGGGGCCGATGAGGAAGGCCAGGGTGGCAGGCTTTTGGTGGCTGGCGAGCGGCTCGGCTACCGGGTGCAGCACCAGTTTCAGTTCAGCCTTGGTGCTGCCCAGCCATTCGGCCAGTGTGACTGGCGGGTGGATGACGGGCAGGGTCGAGCGGCCACATTGTTCGCAAGCGCTGATAGCCACCTGGCGCCAGTGGGCCAGGCGCTTGTCGGCGCGCTCGTCTTTCAGGCGCACTTCGCAACGTTCGCTGACGATCGGGGTGATTTCATTGGCGCCCAGTTCGGTAGCCTTCTGGATCGCCCAGTCCATGCGCTCGCCACGGGACAGGCCCTGGCCGAGGTGGATGTGCAGGGGCGAGTCGGCCTGGCCGGGCAGGGCCTTGTCGAGGCTGACACGTACGGTTTTCTTGCCCACTTCAAGCAACTGGCCGAGGTATTCCTGGCCGCTGCCGTCGAACAGCTGCACGGCAGCGCCGGGGGCCATGCGCAGTACGCGGCCGATGTAGTGGGCCTGGGCTTCGGGCAGGTCGTGCTCGCCAAGGCTCAGGGGGGCGTCGATGAAGAAGCGGGACAGTCTCATGGGTTTGCTCGGTAGAAGAGAGGCGCAGATCCCCTGTGGGAGCGGGCGCGCCCGCGAATCAGGCACCGCGGTGTCTGGCAAGGGCTTCGCCCTTGTTCGCGGGCTCGCCCGCTCCCACAGGGAAAGTGGTGTGGCGATCTGTCGGGGTTAGCCCGGGTCGCGGAAGTCGGGGTGGAAGTTGGCCGGCACCGCCACGCTGACGCTCTCGCGGGTAGCAATGTCGATGCCTTCGCTCGCCACCTCAGCCAGGAAGTCGATTTGCTCTGGCGTGATCACGTACGGCGGCAGGAAGTACACCACGCTGCCCAGCGGGCGCAACAGGGCGCCACGGGTCAGCGCATGCTCGAACACTTTCAGGCCGCGCCGCTCCTGCCACGGGTAGGCAACCTTGCCAGCCTTGTCCTTGACCATTTCGATGGCCAGTGCCATGCCTGTCTGGCGGATCTCGGCCACATGCGCGTGATCGGTCAGGTGCGCGGTGGCACTGGCCATGCGCGTGGCCAGGGCCTTGTTGGCCTCGATCACGTTGTCCTGTTCGAAGATATCCAGGGTCGCCAGCGCCGCAGCGCAGGCCAGCGGGTTGCCGGTGTAGCTGTGCGAATGCAGGAACGCGCGCAGGGTCGGGTAGTCGTCGTAGAACGCCTGGTACACCTTGTCGGTGGTCAGGCAGGCGGCCAGCGGCAGGTAACCGCCGGTCAGGGCCTTGGACAGGCACAGGAAGTCCGGGCGGATGCCGGCCTGCTCGCAGGCGAACATCGTGCCGGTGCGGCCGAAGCCCACGGCGATCTCGTCGTGGATCAGGTGCACGTCGTAGCGGTCGCAGGCTTCGCGCAGCAGCTTGAGGTACACCGGGTGGTACATGCGCATGCCCCCGGCACCCTGGATCAGCGGCTCGACGATCACTGCCGAAATGCTTTCGTGGTGCTCGGCCAGGGTCTGCTCCATGGCCAGGAACATGTTGCGTGAGTGCTCTTCCCAGCTCATGCCCTCCGGGCGCAGGTAGCAGTCCGGGCTCGGCACCTTGATCGTATCGAGCAGCAGCGCCTTGTAGGTTTCGGTGAACAGCGGCACATCGCCGACCGACATCGCGGCAATGGTTTCGCCGTGGTAGCTGTTGGTCAGGGTGACGAAACGCTTCTTGCCTGGCTTGCCGACGTTCTGCCAGTAGTGGAAGCTCATCTTCAGCGCCACTTCGATGCACGACGAGCCGTTGTCGGCATAGAACACCCGGTCGAGCCCGGCCGGGGTCATGGCCACCAGGCGCTCGGACAGCTCGATCACCGGCTGGTGGCTGAAACCCGCCAGGATCACGTGTTCCAGCTGGTCGACCTGGTCCTTGATGCGCTGGTTGATGCGTGGGTTGGCGTGGCCGAACACGTTGACCCACCAGCTGCTCACCGCGTCCAGGTAGCGCTTGCCTTCGAAGTCCTCCAGCCACACGCCTTCGCCGCGCCTGATCGGGATCAGCGGCAGCTGCTCGTGGTCTTTCATCTGGGTGCAGGGGTGCCACAGGACCTTGAGGTCACGTTGCATCCACTGATCATTGAGGCCCATGGGCACTTCTCCTGGCTTTGCGGCGTGGTTCGACCGCGTAAGCCTAAGCAATGCCGCAGGGCAGGACAACCGTCGCCGTTCAATGGCGCTGGGTGCTGGTCCATTCGAACTTGCGGATGTGCACGGTGCCGGCTTGCGAAGTGGAGATGGTCAGGCGCCGGAACGGCCCGTCTATTACTTGGTGGTAGGGCTGCGTGGCGATGGGGCCGGGGCGCAGGTCGCGAAAACCGCTGCCTTCAAGGGTGAGCCAATAGAAGTTGCTCGGAGCAGGGATAATCATGTCGTAATCGTGGTGCTCAGCCTCGAACAGCATGTGCAACTCGTCACACAGGAAGTCGCTGACCACGTAATACTCCAGCCGCAGGCACTCGACTTCCTGGCCGAAGGAGATTTCTACTTCACTGTGCTCACCAATGACCAGCTCAGTACCTTCTTCGCCCTTGAACGCTTCATGGAAGCCGGTCCAGGACGTGCTGTTGGAGCGGATACTCAGCCCGGAAGGTGTGCACAGCGTCTGCTTGTGCCACAGGAACTGCCGTTCAACGTGCTGGAAATGCTCCTCGAAGATCATGCGCATGCCCTCCTGGCGGGGCTTATGGCCATCTTCGCCAGCTTCGCCTGCGGCCGTGTGACATGGCTACTGGCAAAAATGTCAGTTGCCAAAAGCACTTGATGTCACTGCGCTGGCAGGGTTGGCGGAGGTGACGTATTCTTAACGCATCTCTCTCGGGGCATTCCTGCCTCTCCCCGCTTCTGTAACCTCTGACTCGGAGTTCGCCGACATGGCTGCTGCTTGGGTGCGCCTGTGCGCGTTGGTATTGATTGGTGTGTCCAGCGGCGCCGCGCTGGCCAAGGACAAGACACCTTCGGCAATCGTGGTAGGCGGCGGCCTGGCGGGCCTGACGGCAGCCTACGAGTTGCAGGCCAAAGGCTGGCAGGTAACCCTGCTGGAGGCCAAGCCGGGCATGGGCGGTCGGTCGGGGCTGGCCACCAGTGAGTGGATCGGCAACTCCAAGGCGCAGCCGGTGCTCAACCAGTACCTGGACCGTTTCAAGCTTGAAACACTGCCGGCGCCGGAGTTCGTGCGTACCCCCGGTTACCTGATCGACGGTGAATATTTCAGTGCATCGGACCTGGCTACCAAACAGCCTGCTACCGCCGAAGCGCTCAAGCGCTACGAAAAAACCCTCGACGACCTGGCCCGTTCGATCGATGACCCGCTGAACCCGCAGGCTACCAGTACGCTGTTCGCCCTCGACCAGATCAACGTCGCCACCTGGCTGGACAAACTGCAACTGCCGGCCACGGCGCGCCAGCTGGTCAACCAGCAGATTCGAACCCGCTACGATGAGCCGTCGCGCCTTTCGTTGCTCTATTTTGCCCAGCAGAACCGCGTGTACCGTGGTGTCAGCGACCGTGACCTGCGTGCCGCGCGCCTGCCTGGCGGCAGCCCGGTGTTGGCCCAGGCCTTTGTCAAACAGCTGAAAACCATCAAGACCAGCTCGCCGGTTACCTCCATCGTTCAGGACAAGGATGGGGTAACGGTGAAAGTCGGCAGCGTGGGCTACCAGGCCGATTACCTGGTCATGGCCGTGCCTCTGCGCGCCCTGGCCAAGATCCAGATGACCCCGGGCCTGGACAACCAGCACCTGGCGGCGCTCAAGGGCACCAACTACGGCTGGCGCGACCAGCTGATGCTCAAGTTCAAGAAGCCTGTGTGGGAAAGCCGTGCGCGCATGTCGGGCGAAATCTTCAGTAACGCCGGCCTCGGCATGCTGTGGATCGAACCGGCACTCAAGGGCGGCGCCAACGTGGTGATCAACCTGTCTGGCGACAACGCCCGCCTGTTGCAGACCTTTGGTGACAAGCAGATGGTCGACCAGGTGCTGATCCGCCTGCATGCGTTCTACCCACAAGCCCGTGGTGCCTTCACCGGTTACGAGGTCAAGCGTTACAGCGTGGACGCCAGCACCGGTGGCGCCTACCTGGCCTACGGGCCGGGGCAGATCAGCAAATACTGGCGCCTGTGGGAGCGCCCGGTGCAGCGTATCACCTTTGCCGGTGAGCACACCGACGCCCTGTACCCAGGCACCCTGGAAGGCGCCCTGCGCAGTGGCCAGCGTGCGGCCAGCCAGGTACAGGACCTGTTGGCCGGCAAGCCGTTCGACCCGGCCAAGGCGGCGCCGGTTGCAGCGGCAGCGGCGGCCGGTGCAGTGGCTGCCAAGCAGAGCAAGGGCGGGTTCTTCTCCAATATGTTTGGTGGTTCGTCCGACAAGGCTGACAAGGCGCCGGTGAAAGAGGAGCCGAAAAAGGTCGAAGAGGCCAAGCAGGACAAGCCGGGCTTCTTCAAGCGCCTGTTTGGCGGTGCGGACAAGCCTGAAGTGAAAGCCGAGTCGATTGCCAAGGCCGAAGAAGTGGCGCCGGTAGCAGCGCCTGCACCTGCTCCACAAGCTGCGCCGGCGCCGGTTGCGCCTGCACCTGTGGTCAAGGAGGCGGCGGCCAAGCCTGCGGCAACCAAGGCCGCCCCGGCCAAGCATGTGCCGGCGCACAAGCCAGCGCACAAGCCGGCCGAGACCAAGAAGGCGACCGCCAAGTCCGAGCCGGCCAAAAAGCCTGTGGCCAATACCCAGGCCAAGGCTGGCTGATGTATTGACTGTGCCGTCCTCTTCGCGGGCAAGCCCGCTCCCACAGGTTTCGCGCAGGTTCGAAGGCCTGCGCAGCACATGTGGGAGCGGGCTTGCCCGCGAATAGGCTGTTACTGGCAACCTCTATTTCCCCGGCTATCGTTAATGTTTCCTTAATGGGAAGCTTACAGAATAAATATCGGATTTCTCGATAATCCGTAGCAAGTTTTTCCGCTTTTATTCGATACGTTACGCGTTAGTCTGTGCACAGCTTTCACGGGGAATCACGCCAACATGCAACTGCGCAACTCACCTTCTCGCTACGGCGTGGTCAGCATCGTCCTGCACTGGGGCGTGGCGCTGGCAGTCTTCGGCTTGTTCGGCCTGGGCCTGTGGATGGTCGGCCTCGACTACTACAGCCCTTGGCGCAAGGCCGGCCCAGACCTGCACAAGAGCATCGGTCTGGTGCTGCTGGCGGTAATGTTGCTGCGCGTGGTCTGGCGCTTTATCAGCCCGCCACCACCGGCACCGGCCAACCACGGGGCGCTCACCCGCGTGGCGGCCAAGCTGGGCCACCTGGCCCTGTACGTGGGGCTTTTCGCAACGATGGTTGCCGGTTACCTGATCTCCACCGCCGATGGCGTGGGTATTCCGGTGTTTGACCTGTTCGAAGTCCCTGCACTGGTCAGCGACCTGCCCGACCAGGCGGACCTGGCCGGAGTCATCCATCTCTGGCTGGCATGGGGCCTGGTAATTTTTGCCGTATTGCATGCCCTGGCAGCACTCAAGCACCATTTCATCGACCGTGACGCGACCCTGACCCGCATGTTGGGCCGCAAAGCTTGACTCTCAACCTCAATTGCATAGGAAGGATATAAGGATGTTGAAAAAGACTTTTGCCGCTCTGGCGCTCGGTACCGCTCTGCTTTCCGCCGGCCAGGCCATGGCTGCCGAGTACAAGATCGACAAGGAAGGCCAGCACGCGTTCGTCGACTGGAAAATCAGCCACCTGGGCTACAGCTTCATCCACGGTACCTTCAAGGACTTCGACGGCAACTTCACCTGGGACAGTGCCAAGCCTGAAGCCAGCAAGATCAATGTCGACCTGAAGACTGCCAGCGTATGGTCGAACCATGCCGAGCGTGACAAGCACATCGCCAGTAAGGACTTCCTGGACGCCGGCAAGTACCCGGAAGCCAAGTTCGTCTCCACCGCTGTCAAATCGACTGGCGAGAAGACTGCTGACGTGACCGGCGACCTGACCCTGCACGGCGTGACCAAGCCAGTCACCTTCAAAGCCACTTTCAACGGTGAAGGCAAGGACCCATGGGGCGGCGAGCGCGCTGGTTTCAACGCCACCACCACGCTGAACCTGAATGACTTCGGCATCAAGGGCCCAGGCCCGACTTCGCAGACCCTGGACCTGGATATCAGTGTTGAAGGTGTGAAGCAGAAGTAAGCATTGCTTTGGCAATAAAAAACGCCGCCCATTGGGCGGCGTTTTTTTTCCCTTCGAGGGCCCTATCGCCGGCAAGCTGGGCTCCCACAGGAACACCACGGGCCCTGAGGGCAGTGATTTCCTGTGGGAGCTGGCTTGCCGGCGATAGGGCCGGCACAGGCTTAACCTTTTCGGGTCAACAAGGCAGGGCGCTCACCGCGTGGGCGGCTTGGCAGGTCATCCAGTTGCTCTGGTGTCGGGAAACGGTCCAGTTTGGATTCCTTGCGGATGATCACAGGCTGTTTTTCCGGCTGGCGCGGGTTGCGCACGGCCGGCTCTTGCCGGGCGGCATCATCACGGGCCGGGCGACCACGGCCAGCGCCGCCGCCATCACGACGGGCACCGCCACCGTTGTTGGCGCGCGGTGGGCGTTTTTCGCCGCCGCCGCCGCCGCTGCGCTGCTGGCCGCCATTGCGGGCCTGGCCCTGGCCACCGGCATTGCTGCGCTGGCCATTGCCTTGGCCTTGGCCAGCACCACCACCTGGGCGACGATTGCGGCCCTGGTTCTTGCCTTGGTACGGGCTGACATAGTCGGCGCGGTTACCGAAGTTGTCGATGTCGTCGTCCAGGAACTCTTCCGGGTCACGGTCTGCGGATGCTTTCGGCGCGCTGCTGCTGGCCTGCTGCTGTTGCTGCTGGCGCGGCTTCTTGTCACGCGGTTTGCGCGGCTGCTGTTGCTTGTCGCCGCTCTTTTCCTTGTCGGCCGGCTTCTCGGCAGCTTGCTGCTTGGCCTTGCCTTTATCCTTGCCTTTGTCCTTGCGGCCACCGTTGCTGTCTTTACCGCCTTCGCCACGGGCCTGCTGGTTGCGACCGCCACGGCCGTTGTTCTGTGGGCGCTCGCGTACTTCAGGTTTCTCGGCTTCCACCTGGCTGGCGTCAAAGCCCATCAGGTCGCCGTCGGCGATCTTCTGCCGGGTTACCCGTTCGATGCTCTTGAGCAACTTCTCTTCGTCCGGTGCGACCAGCGAAATGGCCTCACCCGAACGACCGGCACGGCCGGTACGGCCGATGCGGTGCACGTAGTCTTCCTCGACATTCGGCAGCTCGAAGTTGACCACGTGGGGCAGTTGGTCGATGTCCAGGCCGCGGGCGGCGATGTCAGTGGCGACCAGTACGCGCACCGTGTTGGCCTTGAAGTCGGCCAAGGCTTTTGTGCGGGCGTTCTGGCTTTTGTTGCCGTGAATCGCGGCGGCAGTCAGGCCTTGCTTTTCCAGGTACTCGGCCAGGCGGTTGGCACCGTGCTTGGTGCGGGTGAACACCAGCACCTGCTCCCAGGCACCCAGGGTGATCAGGTGTGCCAGCAAGGCGCGCTTGTGGCTGGCAGGCAGGCGGTACACGCGCTGCTCGATACGCTCGACGGTGGTGTTCGGCGGCGTGACTTCGATACGCTCCGGGTTGTGCAGGAGCTTGTCGGCGAGGTCGGTGATGTCCTTGGAGAAGGTGGCCGAGAACAGCAGGTTCTGGCGCTTGGCCGGCAGGCGGGCCAGTACTTTCTTGACGTCGTGGATGAAGCCCATGTCGAGCATGCGGTCGGCTTCGTCGAGCACCAGGATTTCCACGTGGGCCAGGTCAACCTTGCCTTGGCCGGCCAGGTCGAGCAGGCGCCCAGGGCAGGCAACCAGCACGTCAACGCCCTTGGCAATGGCCTGCACCTGCGGGTTCATGCCAACGCCGCCGAAAATGCAGGCGCTGACCAGAGGCAGGTCACGGGCATAGACCTTGAAGCTGTCATGCACCTGGGCTGCCAGCTCACGGGTCGGGGTCAGGACCAGCACGCGCGGCTGGCGCGGGCCGTGACGCTGCGACTTATCGGGGTGGCCGGCGGGGAACAGGCGCTCGAGAATCGGCAGGGCGAAGCCGCCGGTTTTACCAGTACCTGTCTGTGCGGCAACCATCAGGTCGCGCCCTTGCAACACGGCGGGAATAGCCCGCTGTTGCACGGGGGTCGGCTGGGTATAGCCCGCAGCCTCGATAGCGCGGACAAGAGCCTCGGAGAGACCGAGGGAAGCAAAGGACATGGGCGATCCTGTTCTCGTGTGGGCTGGGCCCGTTGGGATGTTCTGCCTGGCGCGACGGGCATCGGTGGGATGCGATCGCGTCCGGTCCAGCTGGGCTTTCACTGCACATCCGGGAAACGGAGGGTGGACGCGAAGGGGCGTCGGTGCCGATCGGGATGCCTGTTGCGAGGCCGAGCGTCCGGGCGTGAGCCGGGCGGGAAGGCCCGAGTATAACAGAGCTATCGCGCTGTGCTGCTTTCCTGCTGCTCAACGGCATTGAGAATGTTTCCGATGTCGCCTGTGTAGCGCTGGTTGATGTCGGCGAAGGCGCGTTCCTGCTTGAAGCGCTGCAGTTCTTCGGCAAAGGCCAGCGCCAGTGCCTCCCGCCCGGGTTTGCGTACCAGCCCCAGGTATTGGTCCTGGCGGTTGATCACCAGTGGCAGTTCCTCGATCTGTTGCGCCAGGCCCAGTTGCCGGAGCAGGTGGTGGCCAACCTTGCGGTCGGTGATTGCCAGGTCGATACGACCCAGCAGCAATTTGCCGAAGTTGGCTTCCTGGGTGGGTGCGGCCTCGCGGCGAAAA
Source organism: Pseudomonas sp. NPDC008258 (assembly GCF_042956345.1). NCBI lineage: Bacteria > Pseudomonadati > Pseudomonadota > Gammaproteobacteria > Pseudomonadales > Pseudomonadaceae > Pseudomonas > Pseudomonas sp. NPDC008258. Next base: position 39,592 of record NZ_JBIBGE010000004.1, on the reverse strand, counting down.
TGCGTAGCCTCGTTGAACGCGGCGCCATAGGCGTAACCGGGGGAGGTGCCTACCGTGAGCCCGGCAAGGTCGTCCGGCCCGGTCACGGCATGGCGGCGCGCGCTGGCCTGGAACAGCACGAACTCGATTTGCGACAAGGGCTCGGGCGCGTAAACCAGGTAGGAGCGCCGGGATTCGGTCTGGAAGATGTCCAGAATGCCGTCGGCCAAGCCTTGCTCGATCATCGCCAAGCAGCGTTTCCACGGCAGGAACTGCCATTCCACCTCGACACCAAGGCGCTTGAACACCTCGGTGGTCACTTCGTAGTCGATGCCGTGGGGCGTGCCATCTTGCTGATAAATGTAGGGCGCCCAGTCATCGGAGACCAGGCGCAAGCGCTCGCCCAAGGCCAACGGGCTCAGGCAGGCGAGCAGCAGGATGCAGGACAGTCGGGCGACGAGTGGCATGGCCGGAGATTACGCGCTCGGCCGGAGCAAGGCCAGTGGGCCTGATATTCAAAGCGGCCGCGATCCTTGTGGGAGCAACTGTCTTATTCAAAATCTTCAAGCTCGCGCAATCTCTGTGGGAGCGGGCGAGCCCGCGAACACCGGCAAAGCCGGTGCCATCCACTGCGTTGCCTGTTTCGCGGGCGCGCCCGCTCCCACAGGGATTGTGCAAGGCTATGGAGGGGCGGGGGAATCAGCCTTGCGAGGTTCTCAGCAGATGTGTCTCGATTTCCTTGCGCCGCTCACCCAGCGACAAGCGCAGCCCCGGGTGGCGCAAGCACTGGCGCAGTTGCTCGGGCCGCATCTGGCCGTAGCGGGCATTGAGGTTTTCCAGCGCCTTGTCCCACCAGGCCGGCGCGCAGGCGCGGTCGAACTCGTTAGGGTAGGGGTAGCAGCCATACAGCAGCTCGCGAGCGAACTGGCGTTCGTGGCTGGGCAGGGTCAGGCTCAGCGCCTTGTAGCCCAGGCGGTGCAGGGCCGGTGGCCGGGGTAGCTGGTCGTTGACCAGCCGGACGTCAGCCAGCGCCGCCGGGCTCAGCGGGTCGTGGCCATGCTTGCGCAGCCAGGCCTGGATCTTCGCGCGAAATTGCGCCTTGCGGCTCCAGTAGTGGTGGATGATATCGGTGCACTCGGCCACCTCCAGCCTGCGGTAAGCCGCCACTGCCAGGCAGAACTCTTCCAGCGTGTAGGCCTCGCGCGCCAGCGGGTAGAACTCGTCCATCATGGCGATAGAACGGTCCAGGGCGTCGGCGTTTTCGGCCGTGAGGCCGATCACTCCAGAGTTGAGCAGAGGCATCTGGCAGTCGGCCAGGCCCCGCGCTTGCAGAATGGCCAGCAGGTTCTTGTACAGCAGGCACTTCTGGTTTGCGCCGTAGCGCGGGCCGATGGCGTTGCACAGCAGCTTGCCTGGCGCCACGCGGCTGAACAGTTGCAGTGGCGATGAGCGGAAGAAGGTGTCGGTGTCGATCAGCGCTGCCAGCGGGTGCTGTTGCAGCACCTGGCGCAGCAGCACATGTTTGCTGCGAAAGTGGTACCCGTGAGGCGCGTTCCATGCCTGGCGCGTGGCTTCGTCCAGCACGTGGACGGTGACGGGCAGTTCGGCATAGGGCTGCGGGTTGTCGGTGTACACCTGGATGTCCATGGCGTCGCCTGCTGCCGTGCCGAGATGAGCAAGGGCGCTGACGATGCTGAAGCAGGCTTCCTGGTGGTAGGTTGCCGGGCCAAAAGCCAGGTAGACAAGCTGTGGGCGCGATGGCTGGGGACGCTGCATGGCTGGCAAGACCTGTGTAACCCGAAAATGAACAAGGCTTTAGTCTATGACCAAAGCCTTAATCATTTCTTAAGCAGACTTTGCCAAAAAGTTTCAGCGCGGCAGCTTCAGGTTATTCCAGATCGCCAGGCTCGGCTCGGCCTGGTTCAGGGTGTAGAAGTGCAGGCCTGGCGCGCCGCCTTGCAGCAGCTGTTCGCACATGCGGGTGATCACTTCTTCGCCAAAGGCCTGGATGCTGGCGGTATCGTCGGCATAGGCTTCCAGCTGCTTGCGGATCCAGCGCGGGATCTCGGCGCCACAGGCGTCGGAGAAGCGTGCCAGCTTGCTGTAGTTGGTGATCGGCATGATGCCGGGCACCACCGGGATGTCCACGCCCAGCTTCTGTGCGCGCTCGACAAAGTAGGAGTAGCTGTCGGCGTTGAAGAAGTACTGGGTGATGGCGCTGTCGGCACCGGCTTTGACCTTGTGCACGAAGTTGGCCAGGTCGGCCTCGAAGTTGCGCGCCTGTGGGTGCATTTCCGGGTAGGCGGCCACTTCCAGGTGGAAGTGATCAGCGGTTTCCTGGCGGATGAACTCGACCAGGTCGCTGGCGTAGCGCAGCTCGCCACTGGCCATGCCCATGCCTGATGGCAGGTCGCCACGCAGGGCGACGATGCGTTTGATGCCAGCAGCCTTGTACTCGGCCAGCAGGGCGCGCAGGTCGTCTTTGGAGTCGCCTACGCACGACAGGTGCGGCGCGGCAGGTACCTTCACTTCGCTTTCCAGCTGCAGCACGGTGTTCAGCGTGCGGTCGCGGGTGGAGCCGCCAGCGCCGTAGGTGCAGGAGAAGAAGTCCGGGTTGTAGGTGGCCAGCTGCCGGGCAACGCCCATCAGCTTTTCATGACCGGCGTCGGTCTTGGTCGGGAAGAACTCGAAACTGTAGCGGCGTTCTTGTGACATCACTCGTTCCTCAAGCAGCCTGCTTCAAGCGGCAGGCTGCAAGTAAAAGCCAGGGCGGTGTGGGCCGGCCTGGCTTGGGCATCGTTGCGAAGCGTTGCCTGTGAACGCTTAGTAGCGGTAGGCGTGCGGCTTGAACGGGCCTTCGACGGTCACGCCGATGTAGTCGGCTTGCTGCTTGGTCAGCTGGGTGACCACGCCGCCGAAGCCGCGGACCATTTCCAGGGCCACTTCTTCGTCGAGTTTCTTCGGCAGCACTTCAACGGTCAGGCGCTCGGCTTTCTTCTCGTCCGACAGGTCGGCGAACTTCTGCTCGAACAGGAAGATCTGGGCCAGTACCTGGTTGGCGAACGAGCCGTCCATGATGCGGCTTGGGTGGCCAGTGGCGTTACCCAGGTTGACCAGGCGGCCTTCGGCCAGCAGGATCAGGTAATCGTCGTTCTGCGGGTCGAAGCTGCCAGCGCCGGTGCGGTGGATCTTGTGCACCTGCGGCTTGACCTCTTCCCAGGCCCAGTTCTTGCGCATGAAGGCGGTGTCGATCTCGTTGTCGAAGTGGCCGATGTTGCAGACCACGGCACGCTTCTTCAGGGCCTTGAGCATGTTGGCGTCGCAGACGTTCACGTTACCGGTGGTGGTCACGATCAGGTCGATCTTGCCCAGCAGGGCCTTGTCGATGCTGGCTTCGGTGCCGTTGTTGATACCGTCGATGAACGGCGAAACCAGCTCGAAGCCATCCATGCAGGCTTGCATGGCGCAGATCGGGTCCACTTCGGTGACCTTCACGATCATGCCTTCCTGGCGCAGGGACTGGGCCGAACCCTTGCCCACGTCACCGTAGCCGATCACCAGGGCCTGCTTGCCCGACAGCAGGTGGTCGGTACCACGCTTGATGGCGTCGTTCAGGCTGTGACGGCAGCCGTACTTGTTGTCGTTCTTGCTCTTGGTAACCGAGTCGTTGACGTTGATGGCCGGCACTTTCAGCTCGCCCTTGGCCAGCATGTCCAGCAGGCGGTGCACGCCAGTGGTGGTCTCTTCGGTCACACCGTGCACGCGGTCCAGTACCTGTGGGTACTTCTTGTGCAGCAGTTCGGTCAGGTCGCCACCGTCGTCGAGGATCATGTTGGCGTCCCATGGCTGGCCATCTTTCAGGATGGTCTGCTCCAGGCACCACTCGTACTCTTCTTCGGTTTCACCTTTCCAGGCGAATACCGGGATGCCGGCGGCGGCGATGGACGCGGCGGCCTGGTCCTGGGTGGAGAAGATGTTGCAGGACGACCAGCGTACTTCGGCACCCAGGGCAACCAGGGTTTCGATCAGCACGGCAGTCTGGATGGTCATGTGAATGCAGCCCAGGATCTTCGCACCCTTGAGCGGTTGCTCGGTCAGGTACTTGCGACGCAGGCCCATCAGCGCAGGCATTTCCGATTCGGCAATGATGGTTTCGCGACGGCCCCAGGCGGCCAGGGAGATGTCGGCGACTTTGAAATCGGTAAAACCAGCAGGCATGTTTGCAGCGCTCATGAGAGCCTCCATTCGTAGTGTGCGAATGGGCGCCGTTGTGCGTTAAGCGCCCGCGAGAGCGAGCAACGCCCCATCCGAGCCTGACAGGCCTAGCCTGCTGCAGCGCCCCTCGGACAGGTGGCGGGCATGGCACCGCTGTGGGCAACCATGTGAAACGGCGCAGATTATAGCCGCCCCCGCCAGCTTGCCCAAGGTTTTCTGTCGATTAATCGCGACGATAGTCGATGTTCAATGGAGCGATGGCGGCCGCTCTGCCATCATTGCCCTACGTTAGCCAAGCAGGTCAGGAGTACAGATGAACTTTCACACCCGCAAGTGGGTTAAACCCGAAGACCTCAACCCCAATGGCACCCTGTTCGGTGGCAGCCTGTTGCGCTGGATCGACGAAGAGGCAGCGATCTACGCCATCGTCCAGCTGGGCAACCAGCGCGTGGTGACCAAGTACATTTCGGAAATCAACTTCGTCAGCGCTTCGCGTCAGGGCGACATTATCGAACTGGGCATCACCGCCACCGAGTTCGGCCGCACCTCGATCACCCTCAAGTGCGAAGTGCGCAACAAGATCAGCCGCAAGGCCATCCTCACGGTCGACAAGATGGTCTTCGTCAACCTGGGTGAAGACGGGCAGCCGGCGCCGCATGGGCGTACCGAGATCAAGTACATCCAGGACCAGTTCCCGGATTCTGCCGTAGAGTGATTATCTGGGGCTGCTTTGCAGCCCATCGCCGGCAAGCCAGCTCCCACAGGTACAGCGCAGATCCAGGGTTGGGCGCCATCCTGTGGGAGCTGGCTTGCCGGCGATGGGCCGCACAGCGGCCCCAAGGTTTCAAGGCTGGGCGCTGACCTTGCGTACCACCCGGCCAATGCTCAGCCCCTGCACCAGGATCGACGACAGCACCACGATGTAGGTGATCGACAGCAGCAGGTCACGCTCCTCGCCCAGTGGCAGCGACAGCGCCAGGGCTACCGATACCCCGCCACGCAAGCCACCCCAGGTCAGTACCCGCACCGTGCCTTTGGGCACCGGGCGCCAGCGGCGCAGCAGCACGATGGCCGGTGCCACGGTCAGCAGCCTCGACAGCAGCACCGCCAGTGCCAGTACGCCGCCGGCCGCCAGGTGCATCCAGTTGAACGGCAGCAGCAACAGTTCCAGGCCGATCAGCGCGAACAGCAGGGCGTTGAGCATGTCATCGATCAACTCCCAGAAACCGTCCATGTAACGACGGGTCATGTCGTTCATCGCCAGGTTACGCCCCAGGTTACCGATGATCAGGCCGGCCACCACCATGGCGATCGGCGCGGAGACGTGCAGCTCGTAGCACATGGCCGAGCCACCGATGACCAGTGCCAGGGTCAGCATGACTTCCACCTGATACTGCTCGACGCTCTTGATCATGCGGTAAGTGGCGTAGCCGATCAGGCCGCCAAATACCACACCGCCGATGGCCTCGCGGGCGAACAGGATAGCCGTGTCGGTCATGCTCGGCGTTTCCCCCAGCTGGATGATGCCCAGCAACACGGTGAACACCACCACCGCAGTGCCGTCGTTGAACAACGACTCGCCGACGATGGTGGTTTTCAGCGGTTTGGAGGCATTGGCCGTACGCAGCGCGCCCAGCACGGCAATCGGGTCGGTGGGCGAAATCAGTGCACCGAACAGCAGGCAGTAGATCAGCGGTACCTGCCAGCCGAACATCGCGAATACCCAGTGCGACAGGTAGCCGATGACCACGGTGGCGATCAGTACGCCAATCGTCGCGAGCAAGCCGATCGGCCAGCGATAACTGCGCAAATCGCTGAGGTTCACGTGCAAGGCGCCGGCAAACAGCAGGAACGCCAGCATCCAGTGCATCAGCAGGTCGTTGAAATCGATCTGGTTCATCAAGCCTTCGACGCGTGCTTCCAGGCCAGGGAAGCCAATCAGGCTCAGACCCTGCAGCATCAGGGAGAACAACAACGCCGTGACCATCACGCCGATGGCAGGGGGCAGGCCGATGAAGCGGTAATTGACGTAGGTAAGGAGGGTGGTGAGGCAGATAAACGCGGCAACTAATTCAAGCATCCCAAATCCTGTAACAGTGGCTTCCAAGTCGTTACCCGAATGACTCGGGCAGTTCTTTGATGACCTGGCGCGGGGTTCGGGACACAGGGTTTGACCGGATTAGCCAAAATCGTTCCCGAAAACTGGCTGCACTGGGTACCCTGTGGGAGCGGGCGCGCCCGCGAACACCGGCAAAGCCGGTGCCATACACCGAGTCGCTTTCTTCGCGGGCGTGCCCGCTCCCACAAAGCCCCCCTGCGCGCTGTATATTCACAGCCATAAAAAGCCAAAAGGATAAGAAGGCGTGTTGGCAACATCCCTGGTGCTGGTCGCCGCCCTGCTGCATGCGACCTGGAATACCCTGATCAAATTCAGCGCAGAGCGGCTGCTGGTGATCGCCAGCATGGACACGGTGGCTCTGGCGTTCGCGGTGGTGGCCGTTCCCTTTGTCGAAGTCCCGCCTGCCACTATCTGGCCTTGGCTGCTGGCCTCGGCGCTCGCCGAGCAGCTGTACCGCTACCTGCTGATACAGGCCTATCGCGTGGGCGACCTGGGGCTGGTCTATCCTCTGATGCGCGGGCTGTCGCCATTGGTGGTGCTGGGGTTGACCCTGGCCTTTGCCGGGGAGTCGCTGAGCCAGCAGCAGATCATCGGCATCCTGCTGATCCCCTGTGGCATGGCCTGCCTGCTGTGGCAGGGCGGTGGTGGCGACCGGCTGCCCTGGTCAATGCTGCCGGTGGTCGCCCTGATCGGCCTGTGCATTGGCTGCTACACCTGGTTTGATGGCCAGGCCGTGCGCTTGTGGGGCAAGCCCTGGGACTACCTGGTGTGGCTGACCTTGCTCAGTGCCTGGCAATTCCCGCTACTGGCCAGTGTGGCGCGGCGAGCACCGTTCGTGCTGTTCTGGCGAACACAATGGCGCCTGGGGCTGGCGGTAGGGTTCTGCGTATTGTTCAGTTACGCCCTGGTGTTGTGGGCCATGCATCTGGGCTCAGTGGCAGAGGCGGCAGCGTTGCGCGAACTGAGTGTGATCCTTGTGGTGCTGTTCGGCATGCGCTACCTCAAAGAACCTTTTGGCGGGCCGAGACTCCTAGCTTGCGGGCTGGTCCTGGCAGGCATGCTGGTGATGAAGCTCTAACCCATTTTTGAACAAGGAGTCCTGCGCATGACCGTTGCCCTGTGGTGCATTTTGATCGCGCTGCTGTTGAACCCGCTGTGTGCCTTGATCGCCAAGGTGAGCAGCGGCCGCTTCGGCCTGAAGGACAATCATGACCCGCGGGCTTTTCTTGATACCTTATCGGGCTTGCCAAGGCGTGCGCATGCTGCGCAGCAGAACGGCTACGAGGCGTTTCCCGCATTCGCCGCAGCGGTGCTGGTGGCGGATATCGTCGGCAATGCCGAGCAGGTGACGCAGGATGTGCTGGGGGTGATGTACATCACCAGCCGGCTGCTTTACATCATTTGCTACCTGGCCGATTGGGCTGCACTGCGCTCACTGGTTTGGTTTGCCGGGTTGGCGCTGATCGTGGCGTTCTTTGTGGTTTCGGTCTGAAACCGAGTCGCCTGCTTCGCGGGCTTGCCCGCTCCCACAGGTACAACGCAGCATTCAAGGGCTGTGGTGTACCTGTGGGAGCGGGCGAGCCCGCGAAGAATCCAGCGCCGATCAAGGCACTTTAGGCACCTCGGGCAGTGGCTGGCCCTTGGGCCACAGCATCCAGATCTGCCCCTGCTGCTTCATGTTCCCGGCCAGTTCGCCGGCCTCCGGGCCGGTACCCCAGAACAGGTCGGCACGCACTTCACCGGCAATCGCCCCACCAGTGTCCTGCGCCCCCACCGGGCGTACCACGGGCGAGCCGTCCGGGCGCGTCGTGGACAGCCACAACAGGCTGCCCAGCGGAATCACCTTGCGGTCTATCGCCACACTGTAGCCAGCGGTAAGCGGCACGTTCAGCGACCCGCGTGGGCCTTCGTTGCTGTCCGGGCGGGCGCTGAAAAAGACGTAGCTGGGGTTGCTGGCCAGCAGTTCCGGTACGCGCTGCGGGTTGGCCTCGGCCCAGGCATGAATGGCACCCATGCTCACTTCTTCTTTTTTCAGCTGGCCCTGTTCCACCAGCCAGCGCCCGATTGGCCGGTAAGGGTGGCCGTTCTGGTCGGCATAGCCCAGGCGCAGTTGCCGGCCGTCCTCCAGCTGGACGCGGCCAGAACCCTGGATCTGCAGGAACTGCAGGTCCATCGGGTCGGTCAGCCAGGCCAGCACCGGAGCCTTGACGCCGTCACGATTGATCACTTCGGCAGTGTCGTAAGGCTTGAGCACTCGGCCATCGAGGCGACCGCGCAGGCGTTTGCCCTTCAACTCGGGGTACACGCTGGCCAGATCGACCACGATCATGTCTTCAGGGGGGCCGTAAACCGCCACATGGTTGGTCGCCGACTGCTTCAGGCTGCCGGGGTAGACCGGCTCGTAATAACCGGTAATCAGGCCGTTGGCATTGTTCCCGGCAGAGCGCAGGCCGTACACCGCCAGGTTCTGCTCCAGGAAGGTACGCACCTGGGCGGCACTCGCCGTGGCGCTGCCGGCCGCTTCGCAGGTAGCGGCCCAGACCGCGTCCCGCTTGAGCTTCTCGCAGCCACTACGCCAGGCGTAGAAACCGGCCAGCAGGTCTTCATCGCTGACTGCCGGCAGGTCTTTCCAGGTGGCCGGGGCGTAGGTGGCGATGGCGTGGGGTTCGGGCTTGGCGTTCTCGCCGCCGTTGCAGCCGGCCAGCAAGGCCAGCACCGGCAGTGTCCAGGCCAGGTGGCGCAGGGCAGATTTCATGAGTGTGTTCCTGTCATGGGCGAACATGAAGATTCGCCCCTGTATTTTATGTGGCTATTGGTCTTTGGCCCTTGGGCAGCGATACTGGCCGCCCATTTGCTTAGGCCGAAGTGAGCGTGATGTTGAAGCGATTGACCGTTGTTCTGCTGGCAGCACTGGCGCTGGGTGGTTGTGACCGGGTTGACCCGAACTCGCCGCTGGGCAAGCGCAAGGTGATCTTCAAGGACATGCTCAAGACCAGCGAAGACCTGGGTGGCATGCTGCGTGGCCGGTTGCCGTTCGACGGGGTCAAGTTTGCCGACGGTGCGCTGAAACTGGACGGCCTTGCACATCAGCCCTGGCAGCACTTTCCACAGGTACGCGATGGCGGCGACAGCGCCGCCCGCGCCGAAGTATGGGAGCGCCAGGCGCGCTTTCATGACCTGGCCCGGCAACTGGAGGGCGTTACCGGCGAACTGGTTGGCGTAACCCGTAGCCAGCCGCTGGATGTCGCGCAGTTGAAGGCGCCGATGGATAAGGTCGAAGCGGCGTGCAAGGCCTGTCATACCGAGTTTCGTAATCACTGAACACGTCATCGCTCTCACAGGCCAACACGTAACCACTTGATTGGCAGCGAACCTGTGGGAGCGGGCTTGCCCGCGAACACCGGCGAAGCCGGTGCCATACATCGCTTCGGCTTCTTCGCGGGCAAGCCCGCTCCCACAGGGTTGCGCGGCGGTTGATCAAGCTATGTTCGTCTATCAGCGGTCCAGGTCGTCGACTGCTTCCTGCAATTCCTTACGCGACTCGGCCAGCTTGTCCTTGCGCTTGTTGATCTTCTCGGCGTCGCCTTTCTTCTCGGCTTTTTTCAAGTCCTTTTCCCGCTGAGCCACTTCATGGCGTGCGTCGAGCACCTTCTGCTCACGCTCCTTGCGCAGGCTGGCGTCGGTGCAGTTGTCCACCCCGCGCAGGGCTTCTTCCAGCCCGGCCACCTGGTCGTTGTTGCCATGGTCACGGGCAATCTTCAGCTGGTTCTCGATGGCACTGCGCTTGGCCGCGCAGCCCGTCAGGCCTGCATCGGGCTCGGCAGCCTGGGCAGCGCCCGTAGCCAGGCCAAGTGTTGCAAGCAGCAAAAGGGTCGAAATACGTTTCATGAAAAGCCTCCTGGACGGGGCGGGGCAGCAAAAGTTGGTGGAAATCCTGCCTTGGTTTTGCCCATTTAGAAACCCTTGTCGGGTTTTTCTGGTGCAATCTCAGGGGTTGCCTACGGGTAAATTGGTAAAAAATCATTGCTCGCTGGGTTCGCTACCGTTCTGGAACCCGTTGATACCTGCTTTGGACAGCTCTGCCGCAAGGGCTTGAACCTCGCTGGCCGCAAAAAACGCCGTTAACTGCTGCCCGCGCTTTTCGCCAATACCGGCCATGGCCTGCCATTCACGACTGCTGCGCTTTTCCAGCGCTTGCCAGTCACCTGCCAGCGGCATGCGCGACGGTATGGGGGCACCCAGCCCGCGCATCCATTGGGCAAAAGGCCGTGAGCGGGCGGCGTTGAAGCTGCTCAGCAACTGCGCAGAGGTTGCCTCACTGATGCCGTATACCCGCCCCAGTCGCCCGGCATCCAGGTGCAGCCAGTCGGTCATCGAAGTCACCAGCCCGGCATCCACCAGTCGCCGCCAGGTGCCCGGCCCGGTACGTGGCAGGGCCAGCCCTTGTTTGCTACTGAGCCAGGTCAGGCGGGCAATGAATTGCTCCTCGCACCCCTCGCTGGCCTGCCAGCAACTGTGGGCGTGATAGCGGTCGGGTGCAGGCGCGCTGACTGCCTTGCGTTCGGTCGCACGGTGCACCACCTGCTCCAGGCGCGGGATGGTCAGCCCGGCCAGGCTGATGGCCACCTGGTCACCAGGGCGGATGTCGAGGCTGTGCCAGCGCGCCAGCGAGCCCAGGCTTACCTGGCTAACCCGCCGGTCGTCCAGGGTTACCGGCAGTAGATGCAGCACTGGCGTAACCCTGCCGGTGCGGCCAACCCTAAAGCGTACTTCGCGCACTTCGGCCAAGGCCTGCATGTAGGGGTACTTCCAGGCCGCGATCCAGTAGGGCGCCTTGGCCTGCCAGCGCTCGGCGGGTGGTCGGTTGCCCTGGCGCAGGATCACGCCGTCAGTGGCGAACGGCAGGGCAGAGCGGTACCAGTGATCTCGCCAATGGGCTGCGTCGTCCAGGGTGTCGATGGCAACGCTGAAGCGCAGGGCTTCCGGGAAGCCCAGTTGCGCCAGTTGCTCCAGGCGCTCCGCCTGCTGGCCTGGGCCGTGCGGCCAGCCCCAGACGAACAGGCCGATACCCGCGCCTTGTTCGCCGGTCAGTTGCTTGCGTGCCAGCAGCCCGGCCACACTGCCGCGGGCGTTGACGCTACCTGCCCGGGCTTGAACGTGCTGGTCCAGGCGCAGGTACAGCTCACCCTGCAATTGAAGGTCGATTGCCTGCGGTAACTGCCGGGTGATATTGCCAAGCTGGGGAATGTGCCGGCTCCAGTCGTGGCCTTGCGCGCCGTCGCCACGGCTGATCAACTGCACCAACTGGCCTTGCCGATAGATAAGCGAAACCGCAACACCATCGACCTTGGGCTGCACCCACACCCCGCTTTTGCCGGCCAGCCAGCGTGCCACGGCCTGGCGGTCGGGCAGCTTGTCGACGCCGGTATGCAATACCGGATGTTTGATCGGGCCGCGAGCAATGGCCAGGGGCGGCGGGCTGGCGGCAAGGCCAAAGCATTGCTGAAGGTGGCCCAGGCGCTGGCGGCTCTGGTCGTACAATTCGTCGGCCACCAGCGCGATACCCTGGCGATGGTAATGGTCATCCCAGCGGGCAAGGGTGGCTTGCAGTTGTGCGACTTCGGCATCGACCTGCCCTGGCGTCCAGTCGGGGCACTGTTCGGCCCAGGCCAATGGAGCCCGCAGCAACAGCAGCATGATCAACAGGGGGTAACGCATGGCCAGCATCCTTGCGTGGCGGGTGGGAACACCCAGCCTAGGCAGGTTCGCAGGTGCTTGCCGCCGCGCGATTGTCAGCCGATATGTCACAAAAAAGCCCCTGCCGATCACTCGGCAGGGGCTTTCGGCTGGTGCTGTAGGAAAGTTACAGGCCGGCAGCGTCACGCAGCGACTGGGCGCGGTCGGTGCGCTCCCAGGTGAAGGTGGTGAAGGTGTCGTCGCCGACAGTCTTCTGCTGTGGCTCACGGCCGAAGTGACCGTAGGCGGCAGTTTCCTGATACATCGGGTGCAGCAGGTCGAGCATGGTGGTGATGGCATACGGGCGCAGGTCGAAGCACTCGCGCACCAGCTGGATGATCTTGTCGTCGGAAACCTTGCCGGTGCCGAAGGTGTTGATCGAGATGGAGGTCGGCTGGGCCACGCCGATGGCGTAGGACACCTGGATCTCGCAGCGTTCGGCCAGGCCGGCGGCAACGATGTTCTTGGCCACGTAGCGGCCGGCGTAGGCGGCGGAACGGTCGACCTTGGATGGGTCCTTGCCGGAGAACGCGCCGCCGCCGTGGCGGGCCATGCCGCCGTAGGAGTCGACGATGATCTTGCGGCCGGTCAGGCCGCAGTCACCCACCGGGCCACCGATGATGAAGTTGCCGGTCGGGTTGATGTGGTACTGGGTGCCTTTGTGCAGCAGTTCGGCAGGCAGGGTGTGCTTGACGATCAGCTCCATCACGGCTTCTTGCAGGTCTTTCTGCGAAACCTCAGGGTTGTGCTGGGTCGACAGCACAACGGCGTCGATACCGACCACCTTGCCGTTTTCGTAGCGGCAGGTGACCTGCGACTTGGCATCCGGGCGCAGCCATGGCAGCAGGCCGGACTTGCGCGCTTCGGCCTGGCGCTCGACCAGGCGGTGCGAGAAGCAGATCGGCGCCGGCATCAGCACTTCGGTTTCGTTGCTGGCATAGCCGAACATCAGGCCCTGGTCACCGGCGCCCTGGTCTTCTGGCTTGGAGCGGTCCACGCCCTGGGCGATGTCCACCGACTGCTTGCCGATGATGTTCATCACGGCGCAGGTGGCGCCGTCGAAGCCGACGTCGGAGCTGTTGTAGCCGATGTCGATGATGACCTTGCGCACCAGGTCTTCCAGGTCGACCCAGGCCGAAGTGGTGACTTCGCCGGCGATGATGGCGACACCGGTCTTGACCAGGGTTTCGCAGGCTACGCGGGCGTATTTGTCCTGGGCGATGATGGCATCAAGGACGGCGTCCGAAATCTGGTCGGCGATCTTGTCCGGATGCCCTTCGGACACGGACTCGGAGGTGAAAAGGGAGTATTCGCTCATCTCGAAGGTTCCTGAAATTTACCGATGGTGTATGTCGCCAGCCGTCCGCTGGAAATGGCGGACCTGGATCTGGAAACCGTTACGCAAGCCTACGTACAGGCTGTCCGCATGGGCCAGCCCGGCAGCGTTGGCCCAGCGGGCCAGGTCGTCCTGTTCAAAGCCAAGCCAAAGGTCGCCGCAGGCGTCCCGCGCCCACCCCTGGTCATGGCTGCACAATTCGGTGACCAGCAGGCTGCCGCCTGCTTTCACCCGCTTGGCCAGCTGGCGCAAGGCCAGGGCCGGGTCGCTGAAATGGTGCAGCACCATGTTCAGCACAACGCAGTCGGCGGCCACATCCGTTGCACCCAGTGCATCGCCCAACTGCAGGTTGACGTTGTCGAGCCCTTCGCGTTGGCACACCTGGCGCGCCAGCTCGAGCATGGTCGGGCTGTTGTCCAGGGCGGTTACCTGGGCAAAGCGCCGGGCCAGGTCGGGCAGGAAACCGCCGTCACCGGGGCCTACCTCCAGGGCGCTGGCGGCCGGGTCGAAATGCAGCTTGTCGAGCAGCGCCAGCAGGCTTTCGCGGTACTGCGGCAGGCCGGCGATCAGGTCTTGCTGGGCGCGGAACTTCTCCTCCACGCGCAGGAAGAAGTCCTGGCTGGTGGCGGCGCGGCGCTGCTGTACCTGGGCTATGCGTGCTTGCACGTCGGACGGCAGGGCCAATTCGTCGACTTCTTCAAGCAGCGCCGCATGCAGCCGGCCACCCAGGCGCAGGCTGTCGGGCAGGGCGCGGCGGTAGAAGATGGCATTGCCTTCGCGGCGGGTGGCTACCAGTTCGGCCTGGGCCAGCACCTTCAGGTGGTGGCTCATGCCCGACTGGCCGATGTCGAAGATCTGCGCCAGTTCCAGCACGCCGAACGAGTCGTTGGCCAGGGCGCGCAATACGTTCAGGCGCAGCGCGTCGCCACTGGCCTTGCACAGGGCGGCCAATGCTTCGCGTTGCTCGGGGATCGATTGCGCACGGAGATTCATGGGGCGGCAGTCTAGACAGGCATCGATGCCCTAGCAAGGCCAATATCAAAAAGTTTTGATATTGGCTGATAGGTGGAACAGGAGGATAACCTCGAGGGCCTCTTCGCGGGCTCGCCCGCTCCCACAGGTTCATCACTGCTCTCAAGACCTGTGATGAACCTGTGGGAGCGGGCGAGCCCGCGAAGAAGCCAGCACGGTTCCCCGGATTTTTACCCGAAATCAGTGCCAATCAGAGGAAAATCCCCCAACTGCGACCATACGTCATTGCCCCAAGCCCCCCCAGTGGGCGAAAATGGTCGCCTTTTTTCGTGTCACCACCTATTCAAGCCCCCCAGGAGATCAGCGATGCCCAGCCGTCGTGAACGTGCCAACGCCATTCGTGCCCTCAGCATGGATGCCGTGCAAAAGGCCAACAGCGGCCACCCAGGTGCCCCCATGGGCATGGCGGATATCGCCGAAGTGCTTTGGCGCGACTATCTGAAGCACAACCCGAGCAACCCGAGCTTCGCCGACCGTGACCGCTTCGTGCTGTCCAACGGCCATGGCTCGATGCTGATCTACTCGCTGCTGCACCTGACCGGCTACGACGTCACCATCGATGACCTCAAGTCGTTCCGCCAGCTGCACAGCCGTACTCCGGGCCACCCGGAGTTTGGCTACACCCCGGGCGTAGAGACCACCACCGGTCCGTTGGGCCAGGGCCTGGCCAACGCCGTGGGCTTTGCCCTGGCTGAAAAAGTGCTGGGCGCCCAGTTCAACCGTGAAGGCCACAACGTCGTCGACCACAACACCTACGTGTTCCTGGGCGACGGCTGCATGATGGAAGGTATCTCCCACGAAGTCGCCTCGCTGGCCGGTACCCTGGGCCTGAACAAGCTGGTTGCCTTCTATGACGACAACGGCATCTCCATCGACGGTGAAGTGGAAGGCTGGTTCACCGACGATACGCCGAAGCGTTTCGAGTCCTACAACTGGCTGGTGATCCGCAACGTCAATGGCCACGACGCCGACGAGATTCGTACCGCCATCGATACCGCCCGCAAGAGCGACCGTCCGACCCTGATCTGCTGCAAGACCATCATCGGTTTCGGTTCGCCAAACAAGCAGGGCAAGGAAGACTGCCACGGCGCGCCACTGGGCAACGATGAAATCGCCCTGGCCCGCAAGGAACTGAACTGGAACCACGGCCCGTTCGAAGTCCCTGCCGATATCTATGCCGAGTGGGATGCCAAGCAGGCCGGTGCCAAGGCCGAAGCTGAATGGAACACGCGTTTCGACGCCTATGCCGCAGCCTTCCCGGAACTGGCCAGCGAGCTCAAGCGCCGCCTGAGCGGTGAATTGCCAGCAGACTTCGCGGAAAAAGCCGCTGCCTATATTGCTGAAGTCGCTGCCAAGGGCGAGACCATCGCCAGCCGCAAGGCCAGCCAGAACACCCTGAACGCGTTCGGCCCGCTGGTGCCGGAGCTGCTGGGTGGCTCGGCCGACCTGGCCGGTTCCAACCTGACCCTGTGGAAAGGTTGCAAGGGCGTCAGCCATGAAGATGCCAATGGCAACTACATGTACTACGGCGTGCGCGAGTTCGGCATGACCGCCATCATGAACGGCGTTGCCCTGCACGGTGGCCTGGTGCCTTACGGCGCGACCTTCCTGATGTTCATGGAATACGCCCGCAACGCCGTGCGCATGTCGGCACTGATGAAGCAACGCGTGATCCACGTCTACACCCACGACTCCATCGGCCTGGGCGAAGACGGCCCGACTCACCAGCCGATCGAGCAGCTGGCCAGCCTGCGCAGCACGCCGAACCTGGACACCTGGCGCCCGGCCGACGCGGTGGAATCCGCCGTGTCCTGGAAGCACGCCCTGGAGCGTAAGGACGGCCCGTCGGCGCTGATCTTCTCGCGCCAGAACCTGCAACACCAGGACCGCGACGCCCAGCAGATCGCCGATATCGCCCGTGGCGGCTACGTGCTCAAGGACTGCGCTGGCGAGCCTGAGCTGATCCTGATTGCCACCGGTTCCGAAGTGGGCCTGGCTGTTCAGGCCTTCGACAAACTGACCGAGCAAGGCCGCAAGGTGCGTGTCGTGTCGATGCCGAGCACCAGCGTGTTCGACGCCCAGGACGCTGCCTACAAGCAGTCGGTACTGCCGCTGGAAGTGGGTGCGCGCATCGCCATCGAAGCTGCCCACGCCGACTTCTGGTACAAGTACGTCGGCCTGGAAGGCCGTATCATTGGCATGACCACCTACGGTGAGTCGGCGCCGGCTTCGGCACTGTTCGAAGAATTCGGCTTCACCCTGGAGAACATCCTGGGTACTGCCGAAGAGCTGCTGGAAGACTGATGTAACAAATGGAGGGCAGTGACGCCCTCCAGGTCGTGCAAGGGGAGGGCTCTGCCCTCCATCGCGACACAAGGCCGCTCCTACAGGGTACTGCGCATGCAGCCCTTGTAGGAGCGGCCTTGTGTCGCGATGGGCCGCAACGCGGCCCCAAATGCCATCATGCGTTAGCGAGCCAACGAATGCCCCACCTGCGTCCCTACAAAGTTGCACTCAACGGTTATGGCCGTATCGGCCGCTGTGTCCTGCGCGCGCTGTTCGAGCGGGGGGCGAAGGCCGGTTTCGAGATCGTCGCGCTGAACGACCTGGCCGACCAGGCCAGCCTGGAATACCTGACCCGCTTCGACTCCACCCACGGGCGTTTCCCCGGCGAGGTGAAGGTCGACGGCGATTGCCTGCATATCAATGGCGACTGCGTGAGGGTAATGCGCAGTGCTACCCCTGAAGGCATCGACTGGGCAGCGTTGGACATCGACCTGGTGCTGGAGTGCTCCGGCGCCTACAACACCCGTGCCGATGGGCAGCGTTTCCTCGATGCCGGCGCACCGCGCGTGCTGTTCTCCCAGCCGATGGCCAGCGAGGCCGATGTCGATGCCACGGTGGTCTACGGGGTCAACCAGGCCTGCCTGACCGGCAGCGAGCGCCTGGTGTCCAACGCCTCGTGTACCACCAACTGCGGCGTGCCGCTGCTGCGTGTGCTGGACCAGGCGTTCGGCATTGAATATGTGCAGATCACCACCATTCACTCGGCGATGAACGACCAGCCGGTGATCGACGCCTATCACCACGAAGACCTGCGCCGCACGCGCTCGGCGTTCCAGTCGGTGATCCCGGTGTCCACTGGTCTGGCGCGTGGCATCGAGCGCCTGCTCCCGGAACTTGCCGGGCGAATCCAGGCCAAAGCGGTACGTGTGCCCACCGTCAACGTCTCGTGCCTGGACATCACCCTGCAGACCGCCCGCGACACCACCGCGGCCGAGGTCAACCGGGTATTGCGCGAGGCAGCGCTGGACGGCCCGCTTAAAGGCTTGCTGGCCTACACCGAGTTGCCCCACGCCAGCTGTGATTTCAACCATGACCCGCATTCGGCCATCGTCGATGCCAGCCAGACCCGTGTTTCCGGCCCCCGCCTGGTGAACCTGCTGGCCTGGTTCGACAACGAATGGGGTTTTGCCAACCGTATGCTCGACGTTGCCGAACACTTTCTGCACGTCGTTCATCCAACCCGCAACAAACAGCCCTGAAGGACTGCATTCATGACCGTGTTGAAGATGACCGACCTCGACCTGCAAGGTAAGCGCGTACTGATCCGCGAAGACCTCAACGTGCCTGTGAAGGACGGTGTGGTAGCCAGCGACGCGCGTATCCTGGCAGCGCTGCCGACCATCAAGCTGGCCCTGGAGAAGGGCGCGGCGGTAATGGTCTGCTCGCACCTGGGCCGCCCGACCGAAGGCGAGTTCTCTGCCGACAACAGCCTCAAGCCGGTTGCCGAATACCTGAGCAAGGCCCTGGGCCGCGACGTGCCACTGGTTGCCGACTACCTGGACGGTGTCGAGGTCAAGGCCGGTGACGTGGTGTTGTTCGAGAACGTGCGCTTCAACAAGGGCGAGAAAAAGAACGCCGACGAACTGGCGCAGAAATACGCTGCCCTGTGCGACGTGTTCGTCATGGACGCGTTCGGTACTGCTCACCGTGCCGAAGGTTCGACCCACGGTGTGGCCAAGTTCGCCAAGGTCGCTGCTGCCGGCCCGCTGCTGGCTGCCGAGCTGGATGCCCTGGGCAAGGCCCTGAAGGCCCCGGCCAAGCCGATGGCCGCCATTGTTGCCGGCTCCAAGGTGTCCACCAAGCTGGATGTGCTGAACAGCCTGAGCAGCGTTTGCGACCAGCTGATCGTTGGCGGCGGCATTGCCAACACCTTCCTGGCCGCTGCTGGCCACCCGGTAGGCAAGTCGCTGTACGAGCCTGACCTGGTCGACACCGCCAAGGCCATTGCCGCCAAGGTCAGCGTGCCTCTGCCAGTCGACGTGGTGGTGGCCAAGGAGTTCGCCGAAACCGCCGAAGCCACCGTCAAGGCCATTGCCGACGTAGCTGCTGACGACATGATCCTGGACATCGGCCCGCAAACCGCTGCCAACTTCGCCGAGCTGCTGAAGTCGTCGAAGACCATCCTGTGGAACGGCCCGGTCGGCGTGTTCGAGTTCGACCAGTTCGGTAACGGCACCCAGGTACTGGCCAAGGCCATCGCTGACAGCGCCGCGTTCTCCATCGCCGGTGGCGGTGACACCCTGGCAGCCATCGACAAATATGGCGTCAGCGAGCAAATCTCCTACATTTCTACCGGTGGTGGCGCCTTCCTCGAGTTCGTCGAGGGCAAGGTCCTGCCAGCGGTGGCAATCCTGGAAGAGCGGGCCAAGGCCTGATGACGTCGGCGCTTGGCAAAGGGAGTGGCCTGATGGTCAAGCAATTGCCTGTGATGATGCTGGCTGGCCTGCTGAGCGCCTGCTCTGGCAGCCCGGCCTCGGATGCCGACCCGGCGCATCCGCCCAAGGGCGGTTGCTACCAGTCCGAATGGCAGGCCGAAACCGTGCCGGTCATCAGCAAGCGCGTGGGCCCGGAAGGCCTGGAAAAGTACGACGAAGACCACCAGCGCAAGGCGCCGGGTTGCCCTTGATCGGGTGACAGGCAACCTGACGGCTGATTTGTGGTCTTCAAAGGGGGCCGCTGTGCGGCCCTTCGCGGGCTCGCCCGCTCCCACAGGTACAGCGCCAGCTTCAAGGATGTGTGGTCTCTGTGGGAGCGGGCATGCCCGCGAAGGGCTGCAAAGCAGCCCCAAATCGAGGAAACTGAATGAAAGCGCTTTTGGCCGTGACGGCCCTGGCGACACTGGCAGGATGCTCACTGCTGCAGCCGGCGCAACCCGCCCCGGCAGACAACTGGACCCGTTGGGTCTGTGACACCCAGGCCGAAGTGCTGTGGCGCTTCGCCGATGCACAACGCGACCAGGTTGACGTGCGCCTTGGCGGCGGCGACCAGGTCTACCGGCTCAAGTCCGAGCCGGGTGCTTCGGGTGCGCTGTACAGCGATGGCATGCTGGCCTTCCACACCAAGGGCGAAGAAGGCCTGGTGTACTGGGTGGCAACCAACGATCTGATTGGGCGGGGCTGCAAGGCACCGTGACTGGCCGGGCCGCGTGAATGGCCCACACTACTTGAACAGCAACCGCCCCTGCGGCAGGCTTGCACGAAACAAACGACGCTTGTCGGGAGAGAGATACACAATGGCACTCATTAGCATGCGCCAGATGCTGGACCACGCCGCCGAGTTCGGTTACGGCGTACCAGCTTTCAACGTCAACAACCTCGAGCAGATGCGCGCCATCATGGAAGCGGCCGACAAGACCGACTCCCCGGTGATCGTCCAGGCTTCGGCCGGTGCCCGCAAATACGCTGGCGCCCCGTTCCTGCGTCACCTGATCCTGGCGGCCATCGAAGAGTTCCCGCACATCCCGGTGTGCATGCACCAGGACCACGGCACCAGCCCTGACGTCTGCCAGCGCTCGATCCAGCTGGGCTTCAGCTCGGTGATGATGGACGGCTCGCTGGGTGAAGACGGCAAGACCCCGACCGACTACGAGTACAACGTCCGCGTTACCCAGCAAACCGTTGCCATGGCACATGCCTGCGGCGTTTCGGTGGAAGGCGAGCTGGGCTGCCTGGGTTCGCTGGAAACCGGCATGGCCGGTGAAGAAGACGGTATCGGCGCCGAAGGCGTGCTGGACCACAGCCAGATGCTGACCGACCCGGAAGAGGCCGCCGACTTCGTCAAGAAGACCCAGGTTGACGCCCTGGCGATCGCCATCGGTACCAGCCACGGTGCCTACAAGTTCACCAAACCACCTACCGGTGACGTGCTGGCCATCGACCGCATCAAGGAAATCCACAAGCGCATCCCCAACACCCACCTGGTGATGCACGGTTCTTCCTCGGTACCGCAAGAGTGGCTGGCGATCATCAACCAGTACGGCGGCGACATCAAGGAAACCTACGGTGTGCCGGTCGAAGAGATCGTTGAAGGCATCAAGTACGGCGTGCGCAAGGTCAACATCGACACCGACCTGCGTCTGGCATCCACCGGTGCCATGCGTCGCCTGATGGCCACCAACCCAAGCGAGTTCGACCCACGCAAGTTCTTTGGCGAAACCGTCAAGGCCATGCGTGACGTGTGCATCGCCCGTTACGAAGCCTTCGGCACTGCCGGTAATGCCTCGAAGATCAAGCCGATCTCCCTCGAAGGCATGTACCAGCGCTACCTGAAAGGTGAGCTGGCCGCCAAGGTCAACTGATCTTCAGGCAGCAATGAAAAAACCCGCAGCGATGCGGGTTTTTTTATGCGCGTCAGAATGTGACATCCATGCTGGAGCATTCGCATGCACATTATTCCGGCAGACTGACCGTTAGTCGGCTACCGTACAGGTGAATCACTGATAGCGTTCTGATTGCATTGCGCGTTGCATTCTCAGGTCTAGAGTATTAATGGATCCAACCGTATCTTGAAGTCGGTCACATAACAGAGAAGCAGCATGGATGGCGCTCAAGCTCAACCACAGCCACTGGATGGCAGCTCGGTACTTCTGGTAGTAGATGACTACCCGGAAAACCTGATCAGCATGCGGGCCTTGCTGGCCCGGCAGGATTGGCAAGTGTTGACGGCAAGCTCGGGGATGGAAGCCCTGAGTGCGTTGCTCGAACACGACGTCGACCTGGTCTTGCTGGATGTACAGATGCCGGAAATGGACGGCTTTGAAGTTGCCCGGCTGATGCGCGGCAGCCAGCGTACCCGGCTGACCCCGATCATATTCCTCACCGCCAACGAACAGTCCGAAGCGGCCGTGCTCAAAGGCTACGCCAGCGGCGCCGTGGACTACATGTTCAAACCGTTCGACCCGCAAATTCTCAAGCCCAAGGTCCAGGCGCTGCTCGAACAGCAGCGCAACCGCCGCATGCTGCAACGTCTGAGCCGCGAGCTGGAGGCCGCCAGGGCGTTCAACGCATCGATTCTGGAGAACGCCGCCGAGGGCATCCTGGTGGTGGATGCCCAGGGCATCATCAGCTTTGCCAACCCGGCCATTTCACGCTTGCTGTCGGCCCCCGTGCAGCAGTTGCAGGGGGCCCACCTGCTTGACCTGATACAACTGGCCAGCGCCTGCCTGTGGAATGAGTCGGACTTCTACCAGGCCTATCTGGGGCGGCGGATATTCCGTGTGCATGATGCCCAACTGCGTACCCTGAGTGGCGAACTGGTGCCCGCGGCGTTGTCCTGTGCACCGCTGCCGGCCGACCAGCAAGCCATGGTGGTGACGGTGCTGGACATGTCAGTGGTGCGCAACCTGCACCAGCAACTGGAGTACCAGGCCGTTACCGACCCGCTCACCGGGTTGCTCAACCGGCGTGGTTTCTACCAGGCGGCAGAGGGTGCGCTGCTGCGCAACGAGCGTTCGGACAAGGCGCAGGCGCTGATGTACATGGACCTGGACGGCTTCAAGCGCATCAACGACTCGTTGGGCCACGAAACCGGAGACCGCGTGCTGCGCTGGGTTGGCGAGCAACTGAAAGACTGCCTGGGCAGCGAGGCCTTGCTGGCGCGGATGGGCGGTGATGAGTTCACCGCACTGTTCGACAGCCTGCCTTACCCCGAGCAGGCGGGGCGTTACGCCGAAAAATTGCTTGAACGTATTTCCATCAGCCATCAGATCGAAGGGCTTGATGTAACCCTTGGCGTCAGCATCGGCATCGCCACCTACCCGGACTGCGGGGCCAATGTCGAAGGCCTGCTGCGCGCAGCCGACGCAGCGATGTACGCCGCCAAGCAGGCCGGTCGCCAGCAGTACCGGTTCTATGACCAGGAGCTCAACGGGCGGGCACGCTCACGGCTGATGCTGGAAGATGGCGTGCGTGCCGCCATCGAACAGCAGGACTTCACCCTGGTGTACCAGCCGCAGGTGTCGTTCATTGACGGCCGTCTGCGGGGGTTCGAGGCCTTGCTGCGTTGGCAGCACCCCAGCGTTGGCGACGTACCGCCGGGGCTGTTCATTCCGTTGCTGGAAGAAGCGCGCCTGATCAACCGCCTGGCCAGCTGGATCTATCGTCAGGGCGCGGCCCAGCGCCAGGCCTGGTACGAACGCTTCCCCGCAGACCTTGTGCTTGGCATCAGCCTGAGCCGTGCGCAGTTCGTCATGCCTGGCCTGGTCGAGGAACTGCAGCGGGTCATCGAGCTTTACCAGCTTGTTCCGGCGCAGCTGGAGGTGGAGGTCGCGGAAACCTCGCTGATGTACAACATCGACGCGGCCGTGAAACAGATCCACCGCTTGCGCGAGCTGGGGGTGCGGGTGGCCCTGGATGACTTTGGTGCGGGCGACTGTTCGTTGCGCATGCTGCGCGACCTGCCAATCGACACCCTCAAGCTCGATCGCCACCTGGTGGCACGCCTGCCCGATTCGGCGGTGGATGCTGCGCTGGTGCGCAGCGTGATCGGCCTGTGTGCCGACTACCGCATCACGGTGATTGCCGAAGGCGTGGAAACCCCGACCCAGGCCGCGTGGCTGAAGGCCAATGGTTGCGAATACGTGCAGGGCTTTTTGGTGGCTTACCCAATGACGGCGGCGGACGCCAGCGGCTTCCCGGCGATTTTCTCCTGGCCAGGGTCATGATTGGCTAGAATCGGCATTCGTTACGCCGAATGCAGCGCCATGACCGTACTACGTTACTTGCAAGCATACCCCCCGCACCTGCAGCAGCAAGTGCGCCAGATGATCGACAGCGACCGCTTGGGTGAGTACCTGCAGCGCCGTTACGCCGAGCGCCACGATGTGCAAAGCGACAAGGCGTTGTACGGTTATGCCCAGGATTTGCGCCAGCAGTACCTGCGCAGTGCGCCGAACCTGGACAAGGTGCTGTTCGACAATCGCCTCGACCTGACCCATCGGGCGCTGGGCCTGAACACGGCGGTGTCGCGGGTGCAGGGCGGCAAGCTCAAGGCGAAGAAGGAAATCCGCATTGCCTCGCTGTTCAAGGAAGCCGCGCCGCAGTTCTTGCGCATGATCGTGGTGCACGAGCTGGCGCACCTGCGCGAGCGCGATCACAACAAGGCGTTCTACCAGCTCTGCCAGCACATGGAGCCGGACTACCACCAACTGGAATTCGACCTGCGCGTCTACCTGACCTATCGGGAGCTGCCGGGCAACTGTTAAGGACCACGCAGCATGGAAGTGAGCAAGACCAAGAGCAGCTTCTACCGCCGGCTTTACGTGGCCTGGCTGATCGACAGCCAGACCGCGACCAGCGTACCTGCCCTGATGGAGGCTACTGGCATGCCGCGGCGCACCGCCCAGGACACCATCGCGGCCCTGGCCGACCTGGACATCGTCTGCGAGTTTGAACAGCAGGAGGGCGCACGCAACCACGCCGGGCATTACCGCATTCATGACTGGGGCGCGATCGACAAGCAGTGGATCATCCAGCACCTGCGGCAGATACGGGAAGTGCTCGGGTATCCCTGAACGGCCAAAATAGAGGCAAATTGACACTATTGGCCGCTGCTCCCGGAAACAGCTTTGTGTAATCTCATCGCCAGTGTGTCCCTCCATTGCGAAAGGACGTGAGCATGCGGCCACTGCTTTGTGTTCTGGGTTTACTGGCAATGATGCTGGCAACACCCGCCCCGGGTCACGCCAGGCTACGCCTGGTGGCCGATAACTGGCCGCCGTTCACCGATGCCAGCATGGCGGGCGGTGGCCTGGCGACCAGTATTGTCACCACTGCGCTGGCCCGCGCAGGCTACGCCGCCAGTGTCGAAGAGGCACCTTGGGCGCGGGCGCTGCTGGGGGTGAGTGAAGGGCGTTACGACGTGCTGATCAATGCCTGGCAGAACGATGCCCGCGCCCTTGTCGGGCAGTTCTCCAGCGCCTATCTGACGAACCGCATTCGCTTGCTGCAGCGCACGGGGGAGGTGTTCCGCTACCAGCGTCAGTCGGACTTGTACCCTTACAGCATTGCCGTGGTGCGTGATTACGCCTACTCACCTGAGTTCGACGGCGATACCCGGTTGAACAAGGTGCCGGTGCGCAACTTCTCGTCGGCGGTGCGCATGCTGGCGGCCGGGCGGGTGAACCTGGCGGTAGAGGACGAGTATGTGGCGCGTTACAACTTGCAGCGTGAGCCGCAGGACGTGCGCGATGGGGTGATGCTGGTGGAGCCGCCGCTGGGGGAGAACACCTTGCATATACTGGTCAGCCTGAAGCACCCGGAGCATGCGCGGATTGTAGAGCGGTTCGAGCGGGCGATTGTGGCGATGAAGGCCGACGGCAGTTATACGCGGCTGTTGCGTCAGCATGGCTTTTGATCCCGGTTGCCTGTAGCGGCCCATTCGCGGGCACGCCCGCTCCCACAGGATTCATACACACCTCGAGACCTGCGCCGTCTCTGTGGGAGCGGGCGTGCCCGCGAAAGGGCCGCTACAGGCAACACAAGGCTCAGGCCGGGGAACCTTCCTTGATCAGGTGCGCTGCCAAGGTCCGCAACGGCCCCAACTGCCGGCAGATCAATGCCAACTGCGTCTGCACCAGCCGCTGGTGCTCATCCAGTTCATCCGGCATCTGCTCCAGGGCATTGGCCAGCGCCTCTTCGGCATCACTGTGAATGGCCACCGGCAGCCGCGCCGCGAGCCCGTTGGCAATCTCGTCCAGGCTACTGGCCAGGCTTTGCCCCGCACCTTCAATCAACTGCTCCTGCACCTCCGCCGGCAAGGCTGTATCGCGGTGCGCGCCCAACCCCGAGAGGTAGCTGAGCAAGGTGTGCGACAGCACCAGGAAGCGGAAGCCCACATCCGCCTCTTTACGGAAATGCCCTGGCTCCATCAGCATGTTGGCCAAGGTGGTGGATAGCGCAGCATCGGCGTTGTGGGCATTGCGCCGGGCCAGGCGGTAGGCCAGGTCGTCGCGCTTGCCATGGGCATACTGCTGCATGATCTGGCGCAGGTACACACTGGCACAGGCCAGGGTATTGGCCAGCGCCTTGTTCAGCCGCCGCCCTTGCCAGTCAGGCAGGAACAGGAATACCGCCAGGATGGCGATCAGG
The DNA here is from genome assembly GCF_042956345.1 of Pseudomonas sp. NPDC008258. Classification (NCBI taxonomy): domain Bacteria; kingdom Pseudomonadati; phylum Pseudomonadota; class Gammaproteobacteria; order Pseudomonadales; family Pseudomonadaceae; genus Pseudomonas; species Pseudomonas sp. NPDC008258. The sequence goes on along the minus strand of NZ_JBIBGE010000004.1, from coordinate 13,743 downwards.
CTGCCCACCAGGGTATCGAACAGGCGCGGCAGGAACAGCCCATAGCCATCGCCGATCTGGTTGAAGCAGAACAGCACCATCAGGGTAATGGCAGCTGTAGCCAAGGCGTAGCGGGTGGTCCGGTTGACGAAGAACACCACCCCGGCGACCACGGCGAACAGCGACTGGATAACCGGGTTGGGGAACAGGTCGAACAATGCCCAACCCACCGTCAGGCCAACCGCGGTGCCAAAGATCCGCTGCACCAGTTTGCGCCGGGTAGCACCGTAGTTGGGCTGGCACACGAACAGCGTGGTGAGGATGATCCAGTAGCCTTGGGTCGGGTGGATCAAGTGCACCATGCCGTAGCCGATCGACAGCGCCAGCGGCAGGCGCAGGGCATGGCGGAACAACAGCGAGGTCGGCGTAAGCTGGGTGCGCAGGCGTGTCCACACGTCTTTCAGCGAGCGTGGCGAGCGGTCGAGCAGGCTGCTGTCGCTGGCATCGGCCAGGCTGTCCGGGTTGCTGGCGGCACTCAGCAGGCGGTCCAGGGTGGCCAGGTTGGCCGCCAGCGCCCGCAGCGAGCGCAACAGGCCACGCCATGCCGGGTTGCTCTGGATGCGCAGGTGCTCCAGCGAGGCGTTGAGGTCTTCAAGGGCTTCGGGATAACCGCTGGCCAGCACGAACGGCTGGCGCAGGCGGATCGAGCGTGCCAGCTCCTGGCAGGACGAACCCTGCTTGCGCAGCAGGCGCTGGCAGCGAAACATCACGTCGCTGTGGAAAAATGCATCGGTCAGGGCGTTGTAAGGGTAGTGCGAGGCACTGACCCGCTCGTGAATGTCCTGGGCCAGGAAGTACAGCTTCAGGTAACGGCTGACTTTGGAGTTCGGCTGGCTGTTGCCCACGCGGTGCAGGATGATTTCCTTGGCCGCGTTGAGCGCCGCCACCACCTTGCCGTTCTGCTGAGCCAGTTCCAGGCGCCGGGCTTCGACGTCGAGGGTGCGGATGGGCTCGAACAGGCTCGCCTTGAGCTTGAGGTAGCTGCCCAGTTCGAAGAACAGCTTGGCCAGGCTTTGCTGCACCGGCTGGTTGGAAAACAGCGCTTGCCACAGCACCGACAGCAGCCCGTACCAGGCCGCGCCCGCCACCAGCAGCAACGGCTCGTGCCAGAAGTCCGTCACCTCGCCGCCGCGCTGGTCCACCCCGATCATGGTGTAAACCGCCGTGATCAGTGTTGCCGAGGCAATTGCCCCATAGCGCTCGCCCAGGGCACCGAGCATGGTCAGGCCGAATGCGGCCAAGGCCAGCGCAACGACGAATATCCAGGGGTAGGGGAACAGCAGCTCCACCGCCAGCGCGGCGATGGCAAAACATACCAGGGTAACGGCCAGGGCGCTGAGGCGGCCCTGCCAGCTGTCGTCGGTTTCGGCCAGGGCGCTGGCGATGATGCCGAGGAACAGGGGGATCAGCAGGGCCATCTCGTTCTGGTACCAGCACAGGGCCAGGCTGCCGGTGAGGGCGATGGTGACCCGGATGCTGTAGCTGAACTTGTCTTGGCCCCACAGGCGACGCAGTGACTGACGGAACGAGCTCGATGACATGATGGCCTGCTAGGCAGTGATCAGAGGAATACCTTTCAGAACCGGTTACTGGGGCCGCTTTGCGGCCCTTCGCGGGCGCGCCCGCTCCCACAGGTACTACACAAAACCCTGTGGGAGCGGGCATGCCCGCGAAGGGGCGCGAAGCGGCCCAGATTCCGGCACTGGGCACGGGCCAGCAAGAAGCGTTCCGTGCTGCTGAATGGATTCTACTCTACACGAACTGCGCTGCGGCGTTGGCCGATGCCCAGGCCCACTGGAAGTTGAAGCCGCCCAGGTGGCCGGTAACGTCGAGCACTTCGCCGATGAAGTACAGCCCGGGGCTTTTCAGCGACTCCATGGTCTTGGACGACACTTCGCGCGTATCCACGCCGCCCAGGGTGACTTCGGCGGTGCGGTAGCCTTCGGTGCCGGCCGGTACCACTTGCCAGTTCGCCAGTTTTTCAGCGATCTGTGCCAGCTCTGGCGGGGTGTACTGTTTCATCGGTCTGGACTCGAACCACTGTTCGGCCAGCAGGTTGGCCAGCTTGCGGGTGAACACCTCGCCCAGCACGGTCTTCAGCTCGGCATTGGCGCGCTCGCTCTGCATCTGTTGCAACCAGGTCAGCGCATCGCGGTCGGGCAGCAGGTTGATTACCACCGTGTCACCGGCTTCCCAGAACGAGGAAATCTGCAAGATCGCCGGGCCGCTCAGGCCGCGGTGGGTGAACAGCAGGTTCTCGCGGAAGCTGGTGCCATTGCAGCTGGCGGTGCAGTCCAGCGAGGTGCCGGACAACTCGGTGCACAGTGCCTTGAGTTGGGGCTCGGTGATGGTGAACGGCACCAACCCGGCGCGGGTCGGTAGCAGGGTGTGGCCAAACTGGCGCGCCACCTGGTAGCCGAAGCCGGTGGCACCCAGGGTCGGGATCGAAAGACCGCCGGTTGCGATCACCAGTGACTGGCAGGCGAACTGGCCACCGCTGGTCTGCAGCAGGTAGCCGGTTTCGGTCTTTTCGATCTGTTCGATGCTGGTGTGCATGCGGATTTCGGCGCCGGCCTCGTCGCACTCGGCCAGCAGCATGTCGAGGATGTCACTGGCCTTGTTGTCGCAGAACAGCTGGCCGAGCTTCTTCTCGTGGTACGCAACGCCATGCTTGCACACCAGTTCGATGAAGTCCCATTGGGTGTAGCGGGCCAGGGCCGACTTGCAGAAGTGCGCGTTCTGCGACAGGAAGTTGGCCGGCTCGGTATACATGTTGGTGAAGTTGCAGCGCCCGCCGCCAGACATGAGGATCTTCTTGCCCGGCTTGTTGGCGTGGTCGAGCAGCAGCACCCGGCGGCCGCGTCGGGCGCTGAGCTGGGCGCACATCAGGCCGGCGGCGCCGGCGCCGAGGATGATCACTTCGGTGGAGTGCACGGTGTTACCTCATGGATAGCCGGGGCCGCTTTGCGGCCCATCGCAGGCAAGCCAGCTCCCACAGGTACTGCACAAGCCTGAAGGCTTGTGGTGATCCTGTGGGAGCTGGCTTGCCTGCGATGGGCTGCAAAGCAGCCCCAAAAAATGTCAGACGATGCGGACTTTCAGGGCGCGGCCCTTGATCTTGCCGCTGTTCAGCCGCTGCATGGCCTGCTTGGCCAGTGCCCGCTCCACGGCAACAAACGCCTGGAAGTCGAAGATGGCAATTTTGCCAACCTGCTTGCCCGGGATGCCGGCGTCACCGGTCAGTGCGCCAAGAATGTCACCCGGGCGCAGTTTGTCCTTGCGCCCGGCAGCGATGCACAGGGTGCTCATTACCGGCAGCAGCGGCTCGCCACCTTTGTTCTTGAGGCTGTCCAGCGAGTCCCAACGCAGCGGGCTTTTCTGCAAGTCTTCGATGGCCTGGGCGCGGTGGCCTTCGGCCGGTGCTACCAGGCTGACCGCAATACCTTTCTCGCCAGCCCGGCCAGTACGCCCCACGCGGTGTACGTGGATTTCCGCATCACGCGCCAGCTCCACGTTGATGACCATGTCCAGGCCATCGATGTCCAACCCGCGCGCGGCCACGTCGGTGGCTACCAGCACCGAGCTGCTGCGGTTGGCGAACATGGTCAGCACCTGGTCGCGGTCACGCTGTTCCAGGTCGCCGTGCAGGGCCTGGGCAACGATACCCTTGGCGGTCAGGTGGGCAACCACGTCCTCGCACTGCTGCTTGGTAAAGCAGAACGCCACGCACGACACCGGGCGGTAGTGGCCGAGCACGCGGGTGACGGCTTCCAGGCGCTGCTGCGGATCGATCTCGATGAAGCGCTGTTCGATCTGGTTGTCGGTGTGCAGGCTCTCGACCTTCACCTGCTGCGGGTTACGCATGAAGTCGGCGGCCAGTTGCTTGATGCCGGCCGGGTAGGTGGCCGAGAACAGCAAGGTCTGGCGACGCGACGGGGTCTTGCCGATGATGCTGGCAATGGCGTCGAAGAAGCCCATGTCGAGCATGCGGTCGGCTTCGTCCAGCACCAGCGTGTTCAGGCCATCGAGCACCAGCGTGCCCTTGTCCAGGTGCTGCTGGATGCGCCCCGGGGTGCCGACGATGATGTGCGCGCCGTGCTCCAGCGAAGCGATCTGCGGGCCCAGCGAAACGCCGCCGCACAAGGTGAGGATCTTGATATTGTCCTCGGCGCGGGCCAGACGGCGCAGCTCCTTGGCCACCTGGTCGGCAAGTTCACGGGTAGGGCACAGTACCAGCGCCTGGCAGCCGAAGTAGCGCGGGTTGATCGGGTTCAGCAGGCCGATGCCGAAGGCGGCAGTCTTGCCGCTGCCGGTCTTGGCCTGGGCGATCAGGTCCTGCCCCTTGAGGATGACTGGCAGGCTCTGCGCCTGGATCGGCGTCATCGAGGCGTAGCCGAGGGCGTCCAGGTTGGCCAGCATGGCAGTGGACAGCGGCAAGGTGGCAAAGGCGGTGGATTCGGTGGTCACGAGGCGGGCCTGCGGTGCGAAGCTAAAAATGCCGCACAGTCTACCAGCCTCATGGCCATTCGCCCTAAGACTCTACGTGCTCTTCCGGACGACGGGCACGCCTTCCGTCCGTCGGCGCCAGTTGCAGGAAGATCGCCGCCGCCAACATGGCCATCACGCCGATGGTGACGAAGGTCAGCTGGAAGGCACCCAAGGTAGATTCCACGCCTTCAGCACTGCCGGCAGCGGTGAAGCCACCGAGTAGTGCACCGGCACAAGCCACGCCCAGGCTCAGGGCCAGTTGCGCGACCACCGACAGCAGGCTGTTGCCGCTGCTGGCGCTGGCGTCATCGAGGTCGATCAGGGTCACGGTGTTCATCGCGGTGAACTGCATCGAGTTGACCGCGCCCAGCAAGCCCAGCTGGATCAGCAGTACAGGGTAGGGCGTCTGCTCATCGACCAGGCCGAGGCTGGCCAGTAGCAAGCCCAGCAGCAAGGTATTGCCGGTGAGGATGATGCGGTAACCGTAGCGCTCGATCAGTGGCCGGGCGACAGACTTGGCCAGCATGGCCGCCGCTGCCAGCGGGATCATGCTCATGCCAGCCTGGGCCGGTGAGTAGCCCAGTGCGACTTGCAACAGCAACGGCACCAGGAACGGCAGGGCACCGCTACCCAAACGGGCGAACAGGTTGCCGAGGATGCCGATGGCGAAGGTGCGCACACGGAACAGGCTGGGCGAGAACAGCGGCTCCGGGTCACGGCCGGCACGCAGCCAGTAGGCGGCCAGGCAGGCCATGCCGGCGAACAGCAGCAACATCACCCGCAGGTGCGGCAGGTGCAACTCGCCCAGGCCCTCCATGGCGATGGTGATCAGTACCATCGCAGCGCCAAACAGCAGGAAGCCGGGCCCGTCGAACGTGGTGCGCTCGGCGCCGCGCAAGTCCGGAATGAACTTCCAGACGGCAAGGCAGCCGATCAGGCCGACGGGCAGGTTGAGCAGGAAGATCCAGTGCCAGCTGAGGATTTCCACCAGCCAGCCCCCCACCGTCGGGCCAAGCAGCGGGCCGAGCAGGCCGGGGATGGTGATGAAGCTCATGATTCGCACCAGTTCGCTGCGCGGGTAGGCGCGCAGCACCACCAGCCGCCCGACCGGCAGCATCAAGGCACCGCCCAGGCCCTGCACGACCCGGGCGAAGATCAGAAAACCCAGGCTATTGGCGGCAGCGCACAGCAACGAGCCAAAGCTGAACAGCAGGATGGCGCTGAAGAAGATGCGCTTGGTGCCGAAGCGGTCGGCGATCCAGCCCGAGGCGGGAATCAGCAGGGCCACGGTGAGCATGTAGGCGATGATCACGCCCTGCATGCGCAGCGGGTCTTCGGCCAGCGAACGGGCCATGGCCGGCAGCGCGGTGTTGAGGATGGTGCCGTCCAGGGACTGCATGAAGAAGGCGATGGCCACCACCCAGGGGATCCAGCGGGCGGTGACGGGGTCCAGCGGGGTGCGTTCGGGCATGACTTCCTCGTTTGTCAGTGCCGGCCCTTTCGCGGGCACGCCCGCTCCCACAAGGTTACGCGTTCCCTGTGGGAGCGGGCGTGCCCGCGAAGAGGCCGGTGATGCCTATCACAGTGTCAGGGTCAGGCCTTTGACCAGCGCCCCCGGCAAATGACTCGACCCGGTACTGCGCTGTCCATAGGTGCTGGTCGACAAGATCATCTCGCGCTCATGGGTCAGGTCCTCCAGCTGGCTGCCGAGCAAGCTGTACAGGCTGTCATCGAAGCGCATGGTGTTCACCGGCCCCTGGATCTGCCCGTTTTCCACCCAGAAGGTGGCGAACCGGGTCAGCCCGGTCATGCGCGCTGCCGGCAGGTCCGAGTAGTTCAGGTACCACAGGTTGCTGATGTACAGCCCGGTGCCCAGCCGCTCAAGGACCTGCTCGCTGGCCAGGTTACCCGGCGCCAGGCTCAGTGCACACGGCGATTCGTAGCTGTCGGCACCATTGGCCATCAACGCGAACTCGGCTGCACTGCGGGCACTGATCAGCCGCTGCAGCGCCTCGCCTTGCTGGATCAAGGGCACATCCAGGCGCGGTGCACCCTCATCGGAAAACGCCGGGCTAAGCGAACCGCTGACCTGCTCGGTGAAACTCACCAGTGGGCTTAGCCGGGCATCGCCGTTGTACAAACGCTGCAAGGCGCTGTTGCCGGTGGCCAGGGCCTGCGCGGAAAAACCGCCCCAACACAGCATGCCGGCGATTTCATCCATGGCTGCCGGGGCCAGGTAGGCGCGGTAGCTGCCAGGCTTGAGGGTGACCACCGGGTGACCGAGAAAGCCCAGCTGTTCCCGCGCCTGGCGCAGGCGTGCCGTGAAGTCGTCGGTGTTCCACATCTGGCCGGCATAGTTGGCTTTTACCGCTTGGCCATTTTCATGGAACAGGCTCCAGTCGAAGTTGAAGCTGTTGGCCTGGTGCCAGCCAAAGGCGCCGAACGAGCTGGCAAAGCCCCGGCAGATCGGCCCGCCAGCGTAGATACCGACCAGGTCCAGCGCGCCGGCTTCGCGGTCGAGCAGGGCCAGCACGTCGCTCAGCTCGGGCAGGGGGTGTTCCTGCAAGCTGTGGCTGTGCCAGGCGCTTTCGTCCAGGCGCAGGTAAGGGTCGACAGCCAACAGCGGCAGGGTCTGGCGCAGTTGCGCCAGGGCATCGGCAAGGCGCTGGCGGTCCAGTTGCACGTCACCACTCAAGGTCACCTGCTGCTGCGCCTGGCGCCCATCGCGGACCAGCCGCAACTGTGCGCTGGCCTGGCTCACTTCACCGGCCTGGCGCACCTTGGCATGGTTGAAACGCACAAATTGCGACTGTTCGGCGCTGTAGCCCAGGGTGAACTGCTCGCCTGCGTGCAGGGCGGCGCGCACATCCCCGACCAACGCTTCAAACGTGTGTTTCATCAGGCGTCCCCCCCGAATACGTCGATCTGGCGGAATACGCAGGCCGGCGAGGCATGCCCGACCCGCACCACCTGGTTAGGTTCGCCCTTGCCACAGTTGGGCGTGCCCAATACCTGGAAGGTGCTGCGGTCGCCGACTGCCGACAGGTTGCGCCAGAACTGTGCGGAGATGCCGCGATAGTTGGGGTTCTTGACGATGCCCGTGAGTTCGCCGTTTTCGATCAGTTGGCCCCACTCGCAGCCGAACTGGAACTTGTTGCGTGCATCGTCGATGGACCAGGAGCGGTTGGTGCGCATCAGGATGCCATGCTCGATGCCTTTCACCAGTTGCTCAAGGCTCTGGTCACCCGGCTCGATGTTCAGGTTGGCCATGCGGTCGATCGGCGCACGGTTCCAGCCGCAGGCGCGGCTGTTGGCCACACCGTCCAGGCCGGATCGGAACTGCGAAAGTGCGCCGCCCAGTGGGCGCAGCAGCAAGCCGCCGCGGATCAGGAACTGCTTGCTGGCCGGGGTGCCGTCGTCGTCAAAGCTGTAGCTGGCCAGCTCTTCGCCGATGGTCGGGTCGAACGTCACGTTCAGCAGGCTGGAGCCGTATTGCAGGTGGCCGAAGTCGCTGGCCTTTACGAAGCTGGTGCCGGCGTAGTTGCGCTCGTCACCGAGGATGCGGTCCATTTCCAGCGGGTGGCCGATGGATTCGTGGATCTGCAGCATCATCTGGTCAGGCATCAACAGCAGGTCGCGCTGGCCGCTTGGGGTGTTGGGGGCAAGCAGCAGTTGCAGGGCCTCGTCGGCGACCTGCCGGGCGGCGCCCACCAGCCCGCAGCGCTCGATGATCTCGAAGCCGCCCTGCTGGCCGAAGTTGTCGCGGCCCAGGCTGCGGCTCTGGCTGTCCTGGCCGTCGCTGGCGGTCACGCCCAGGCCCGGGAACAGGAAGCGCTGGGCGTGGCGCAGCTCGGCACCTGCCGAGTTCAGGTAGGTTTGTTCTACCAGCGTCAGGCCCAGGCTGGCTTGCCAGTCCACCAGGCGGTTGTCCTTGGGCACGCTGGCCGATTCGGCGGCAAGCAGGCCAAGGCAGTCGGCGAGGGAGGGCACGGGTTGGTCGACGTTGGGCGAAACATGGTCGTGACGGGCAGTGGTCACGGGCTGGTCGCGCAGGTCGAGCAGGCTGTGCGGGGCGATCTGCCGGGCCAGGGCCTCGGCTTGTTCCAGCGCGCGTTGCAGGCCGCCCTGGGACAGGTCGGCGGTGGCTGCGTAAGCCTCCACACCGTTGACCCGCACCGTGAGCATGGCGCCTTCGTCCTGGCTGAAGAAGGGTGGCTCGGCAACGTTGCGGCGAACCGACAGCGCCTGGTGCGACTGTTTCACATGGCGCAGGGAAAACAACTCGGCCGTGCTGCGCAGCGCGGCAAAGCGCTGGCGCAGCAGGGCGCTGGTATCGAACATGTGGAAGCCTCCGTGTAAACGGTGGCTCCCCCTTAGAACCACTCGTCCTGCATGGTGAGGCAAGTGTCGTCGCGCGCCTCTAGCAATGCCAGCTCATTATGGCAGCCCGGTACTTCCCAGGTCAGGAAATAACGCGCGGCCTGCAGCTTGCCCAGGTAGAAATCGCGGTCGGCGGTGTTGCCCTTGAGCAGGCCGAGTTCGGCGTGAATGGCCTGTTCCAGCCAACGCCAGCCGATCACGCAGTGGCCGAAGGCCTTGAGGTACAGGGCCGAATTGGCCAGGGTGCCCGCGACTTTGCCCTGGGTCAGGTCGCCGAGCAGGGCGAGGGTCACGGTTTGCAGGCGGTTGACCAGCTGTTCCAGCGGTTGGCGCAGCGGGTCGAGGTTCGGGTGATGGCTAGCGCGTTCGCCTGTGCTGGCGAACAGGCGGATCAGCTGCTTGAGGCCGGCGCCGTTGTTCTGCGCCAGTTTTCGCCCAAGCAAGTCGAGCGACTGGATGCCTTCGGTGCCCTCGTGGATCGGGTTCAGGCGGTTGTCGCGGTAGTACTGTTCTACCGGGTATTCGCGGGTGTAGCCGTGGCCACCGAGAATCTGGATGGCCAGCTCGTTGGCCTTGAGGCAGAAGGCCGAGGGCCAGGATTTGACGATAGGGGTCAGCAGGTCGAGCAGTTCCTGAGCCTGCTTGCGGGTGCTTTCGTCACTGGCGGTCTGGGTATCGTCGAACAGGCGTGCGGCGTAAAGGCCCAAGTCGAAGGCACCTTCAACGTAAGCCTTCTGTGCCAGCAGCATGCGCTTCACATCGCTGTGTTCGATGATCGGCACCGCCGGGCTGTGCGGGTCCTTGTTGTCTGGCAGCCGGCCCTGCGGGCGCTGGCGGGCGTATTCCAGCGAATACAGGTAACCGGCGTAACCGAGCATCACTGCCCCCATACCGACGCCGATGCGCGCCTCGTTCATCATCTGGAACATGCAGGCCAGGCCTTGATGAGGCTGGCCGACCAGGTAGCCGACGCACCCGCCATTGTCGCCGAAGTTCAGTGCAGTGGAGGTGGTGCCGCGCCAGCCCATCTTGTGGAACAGCCCGGCCAGCAGCACATCGTTGCGCGGGCCACGGCTGCCGTCCGGGTTGACGTGGTACTTGGGCACGATGAACAGCGAGATGCCTTTCACCCCGGGCGGGGCATCGGGCAGCTTGGCCAGCACCATGTGCACGATGTTTTCCGACAGTTCGTGGTCGCCGCCGGAGATGAAGATCTTGTTGCCCTTGAGCCGGTAGCTGCCGTCGCTTGAAGGTTCGGCACGGGTGCGGATATCGGCCAGTGACGAACCGGCGTGGGGTTCGGTCAGGGCCATGGTGCCGAAGTAGCGGCCCTCAATCATCGGCTTCAGGAACAGGCGCTTCTGTTCCTCTGTGCCGAAGCTTTCGATCAAATTGGCCGCGCCCATGGTCAGGAACGGGTAGGCCGTGGTGCCGGCGTTGGCGGCCTGGAAGTGGGCGAAGCAAGCCTGGGAGACCAGGCTGGGCAGTTGCATGCCACCGACCTCGAAATCCCGGTTGGCGTTGAGGAAGCCGGCTTCAAGGAAGGCTTCGACCGCGGGTTTTACCTCGGGGATCAGTTCGGCGCGGCCGTCCACGTAGCGAGGCTCGTTTTCGTCGGCCTTGCGGTTGTGTGGGGCGAAGAGCTTTTCGGCGATGGTGCGGGCTGTAGTCAGGGCGGCATCGAAGGTTTCCCGGCTGTGCTCGGTGAAGCGCGGGCGCTGGGTGAGGGCTTCGGCGTCGAGGACTTCGTAGAGCTCGAAGGCCAGGTTGCGGGGGCAGAGCAGGGTCTCGGGCATGGGGGCGGTCCTGAGGCGGGATGCTGCGAGTGTAGGTATCACCAAGTGGAGGTGACTACCATGATTGATCCAGTTGATATTACGGAACAGACAGAAACATATTCGAGTGTTCATCCCTTTGACGTCCAGCCTCCGCTTGGATAGCATTACGGCGTTGCTACAGACCGGAACCCTGGATCAGGGGGTAGCAATGCCGGGAATCAGCTGATACTGATTTCTCCCAGCCAGTGAGCGGGATTGGAAAGGCAAGGCCGATATTCTGATATAGCAAAAAGCCCCGAAACGAATGTTTCGGGGCTTTTTGTTTTTGGGGGTTTTAGGAAGGTAATCGGTCATTAGATTATCAATCCATCATTGCGCTTTTCTAGTACATAACGAACATTCAGAAGTTGGCCTTTAGGCATGCTTGCTCGTCCCCATGAATCTACTTCATAGGCTGATATTATATTCACTCTGAGGTTGTCTTTTGCCTCCGTCAATTTGCGTATTTCGAAAAATATCGCGTAATCAAAAGTGTCCAGGCAAAAGTAACGGCGATTATTTCTGCCAGCGAAATGGGCTCGGACCTTGGCATCGATGAATCGCTGAGCAATGAATTCTGGCAGCTGTTTTGAGCACTCGTAGCGTCTCTGGCTGAAATTGCGCTGCTCGTTTGATCGCGGATGGGTGAGTAGCGGGCCTTCGCCCTTGTTGTCGGTGAAACAGTGGAATCCAAATATGAAATCCACACTTATTACGCGTGAGACAGTTTTGAATGAATGGGTGGCAGGTCGCAAGTGCGCCATGCAATGTTCTCTACCGTTGATGATCAAGTTCTTCCAGCGCATGGCAATCACTCTTTGAGAGTGGTTATGAAAATGTGCGCAGCGCTGAAGGTCAATGACTCGCTTTCTCAATATTGTTGCGGAATGTCAATCGGAAATTTCTGACTAAGCGCGGTGGAACATATGATAGATATTTTTGTGAGTATGCTGTAGAGGTGACTTTTGTTCGTGTCGCGCGTAGTCTGCTGAGCGCTGTAATATGTGCGGCAGATACCTACAATCCCGCCGTGCGTGCGCGGCCATATACTCTGACACTAATAGCGTCAGTTCATCTTACAAGCTGAAGCGATGTTTCTCACACAGTCAGCTGGCGCCGGACTGCTGCGCATGGAGTGCCGCATGGCTTTGAATGCGCGTTCACGTATCCAGAGGGGAAACATTTCATATGAGTGATTTTGCAAATGGCGGCATGGCTGATACTAAAGCTGAACAACCGCCTTTCTTCGTGGTTTCACCGGGCAAGGTCGCTGTCATGGGGTTCTTTACCTTTGGCATGTACTGGCTTTATTGCTTTTATCAAAACTGGAAACTGCACAAAGCCAGGACCGGTGAGGAGGTTAGTCCTTTCTGGCGTTGCTTTTTCGCGTTTCTCTTCATCTACCCACTGTTGAGGCGGGTGAACGACTGTATTCGTGAGTCGGGAAAGTCCATTGAGTGGTCCATTCTCGGATTAACGCTTACGCAGTACGTCTTGGCCGTGGCCGGAGTCGCCGTCAACGTGATGCTTGAAGGGCGACCGGTAGCTGTCCTGTTGGCGTCGTTCGTGTTTCAGGCTGCGTGGGTAATGCTCTTTATCGCGATGCAGAACGGCATCAACCTTAGTGCGGGCGATGTGTCGGGGCAATCCAACAACGGCCTAACGCTGGTCAACTGGCTGTGGATGCTGCCCGGTATTGGGCTTCAGTTGATGATGGTGTTTGCTCTGGTTGCAATCGCAATGGCTTGATGCCTGTCAGTGGAGCCGCCTCGCGCCGCGCGGGCGGCTTCAGGTGGTGTGAGGGCCGCCATGTTTTCGACACAGGCGCTGCAAACCCTAAGGCGAACACCTGTCAGCCTACCGTACTCTAGTCAGCACCCAGGCAGTTTCTTAGGTTTTTGCCTATTCCATGTAGTCCATTTCCCAAACATACTCCCAGCCCCCTCCAAGCCATTGCGGTGTTCTGGGTAGGGCCCTAGTCTCGGGTGGTCGCTGCCAAATCAGTGACCGGCTTTGACAGGCCGTCCAGAAAATTCTCATGGCCTTCGTCTTTATGGCGGCTGTGTATGGGGCACTTCGTGTGCGCCGGGTTTTTGGTTTTTTCTGCCGGTCTGTCAACCCATGCACAGCTGCCACCCTCTTGTTTGACAGCAGAAGGTGGTGGCCCTTACCGAGAAAAATCCAATGCTGAAGATAGTCCCCGATCCACCCCATGACGCGCATTTCCTTGAAGACACGCTGATCCAGGCCACGGATTACGCGCTGTGTGCCGCGACCGTTGTGCATCACGCCATGCTGCTGCAGCCCAGGTCGCCGGCTTCGATCCTGATGATGACCTCGATGCATGAGCTGGAGGCGCTGCGGGCTTTGTTGGAGTCGGCACTGGTTCAGGTGCAGATGCCCAGCGAGTCCAGGACTTCGCACTAAAGCTGATTAATGTGTTGTGAGGGCCGGCCCCTTCGCGGGCACGCCCGCTCCCATAGGATCACCACAGTCTTCAAGACTTGCACAGTACCTGTGGGAGCGGGCGTGCCCGCGAAAGGGCCGGCCCAGGCAGCCGAGAATTTCAGGGGATTGAACAATGACAACAGAAGACACCCAGTTCACCGTCGGCAAGACCACTTTCTACCAAGGCGAAAACGGCACCCATCCGCTGTTTCGCATCGAGCCGGGTATCCCGTGCAGGGATGCCCGCGAGCAATCTTCGGAGTTGATGGGCTATGTGCGCGAACTGACCATTACCGGGTTGATGGATGAGAAACCGATGATGCTCTGGGCTGCGCATTACCTGAGTTCAATGGCCAAGGCGCTGATGGATGATGCTGAGTTGGGGATGAGGCAGTGAGGGTCTGGCTTCCGGTTGCGTGAAGGCGGCGAACACGTGTCAGCCAAAGCCCAATCTCAAAACAAGCACCCATAAAAAAGGTTCTTCACGGAATCCCGGGAAAGACAGAAACAAGAACGCCGGTTTGATGGATGATGTTCGTGCGAGCAAACACATCAACAAACCGGCGTTCTT